>JAIEQN010000245.1 GCA_019747685.1 Gemmataceae bacterium | reverse complement strand
CGATTCTACCGCCCCTCGCGGACGTTGAACTCCAGCTTCCACCGCTGCTTGCCGTCCCGGCTGAACAGCCACAACTCCAGTTGGCCGACCGGCGTCACCTTGCTGTGCAGGTGCACCGGCACCACCTGCCGGGCGCCCGCTCCCCCGCCCTTCGCCTCCAGCGTCGTTCGTACCGGGGCCAGCTCGTCCACCTGCCCCTCCCAGTCGTCCACCACCGTGCCCGCCGCGTCGTCCCGCCGGACCGTCGAACCCAAGAACCGGAACTCGGCCTCCTCGCCGACCACCAGTCCGAACTCCTGCCCGGGGATGTCGGCCTCGGTCCCCTCCTCCATCCCGAACGGGGCCACGCACAGCGCCTTGAGCGGCGGGGCCATGCCCGGCACCGCCGGGGCCGCCGTCTCGACGCCGATGTAGTACGCCCGGGCCGTCCCGCCCCGGATGCGGACCCCCTTGCCCCGCCGGACCAGCCCGTAGTAAGCCGCCCCCCGGGCGACCGCGAGGTCGAGGTCGGCACCTGCCAGTTCCCGGGCCGGGTCCGCCTTCACCCCCTTCGCCCACGACCCGATGACGCCGAGGAGGCGGTTCCGCAGCGGGTCGGCCTTGAAGACGCCGCCGTTGAACAGCACCGCCGACGGTAGGCCCGGGGCCGTCTTCTTCTTCGGCTTGGCGGCCGACTCCCGGCTGGCCAGCGACTCGGCCTGCCGGCTGAGGAACTGGGCCAGGTGGCGGGTGACGGCCGGGTCGGAGACGTAGGGCAGCCCGAGTTCTTGCAGCCCGGCGGCCCGCGCCTTGGCCGGCTCGGCGTCCCGCGGGCAGTCGGGGAAGAAGCCGTCCACCAACACCTTCTCGGCCTCGGCCCGGGGGAGGTCGTGCTTGATTGTGCCGCTCACCAACCCCCGGCCCTTGCCCAGGACCGTCACCGGGGCGGACGTGAGCGTCGGGTCGGCGAAGAGCTGCTCCTTGGCCGCCCGGCAGGCGTAGGTGAGCTGCACCATCTGCCCGGCGTCGAGCTTCGTCCCGTTCTTGGCCAGCGCCGCGGCGACGTGGTACGCCAGGGTCAGGTCCATGTTGTCCCCACCCAAAAGCAGGTGGTCGCCGACCGCGAGGCGGGTCAGGGCCAGGTTGCCGTTCTCCTCCCCGACCTCGATGAGGGTCAGGTCGGTCGTCCCGCCGCCCACGTCGGCGACCAGCACGAGGTCGCCCACGCCGACCTGCTGCCGCCAGTTGTCCCCGGCCCGGTCGAGCCAGGCGTAGAACGCCGCCTGCGGCTCTTCGAGCAGGGTGAGGTGCTCGAACCCCGCGGCTCGGGCGGCCTCGACGGTCAGCTCCCGGGCGGCCGCGTCGAACGACGCCGGGACGGTCAGGACGAGGTCCTGGGCTTCCAGCCGGTTGGCCGGCACGTCCCGGGCCATCGCGGCATTCCACGCCTCGGCCAGGTGCTTCAAGTACCGGGTGCAGGCGTCCAGGGGCGACACCTTCCGGCCGGTCTCGGGTGCCCGGAACGGCAGGATCGGGGCCTTCCGGTCGGCCCCGGGGTGGGACAGCCACGACTTGGCCGAGGCCACGAGCCGCGTGGGCACCTGCGACCCGAAGGCCCGGGCGAACTCGCCGGCGGCGTAGTCCCGGCCCGGGTCCCACGGCAGCTTGAGGGCCCCGGCGGGTTGCTCGCCCGGCCCGGGCAGGTACAGGAACGACGGCAACAGCGGCCGGTCCTCGACGGCCCCGGGGGCGACCACCTGGGCGACCGGGAACGGCGTCACCGCCGCGGCCGCGGCCCCGGTGTCCACGTAGGCCAGGGCCGAGTTAGTCGTCCCCAGGTCGATCCCGACGACGAAGCGGGCCGTCATCACGTTCTCCCGGATGAATGGGTTACGGCCATTGTACCGGGGGGGCCTTCCCGATGGCCGTTGCGGGGGCCGCCCGATACCCGTAGCCTGGAGTCTTCACCCGGACGCCCCCGCACGGACCTCCCTGATGGGCTCCCCACCCCCCGCCCCGCTCCCCGTCGCCCGGCTGGCCGGGGTCGGGGCGGTCGTCTTCCTGGCCAACGCGGCACTCCTGGTGTTGCAGCTCGTCGCCAGCAAGCTGCTGGCCCCGTTCGTCGGGTCCGACCTGTACACCTGGACCTCGATCATCGGGGTGTTCCTGACCGGCATCGCCCTGGGCAACGCCCTCGGCGGGCGGGTGGCCGACCGCTACCCGTCCCCCCGGACGCTGGCCGTGGTCCTGGCCCTGGGGGCGGCGGCCGCCGCCTGGATGGCCCTCTTCCCCATCCTCCTGACCGAGACCAAGTCGATCCGGGAGCTGTCGTACACCCGCATCCCGCTCGGGCCTCGCATCCCGGTGCTGACGGTGGCCCTGTGCCTGCCGGCCGGGTTCGCCCTCAGCCTGCTCACCCCGCTGGCCATCCGGCTCGGGCTGCCGGACGTGTCGAAGACCGGCCGGGTGGCCGGGCTGGTGTTCGCCCTGTCCACCCTCGGCTGCCTCCTGGGCAACTACCTGACCGGGTTCTACCTGATCCCGGCGTTCACCATCAACGCCCTGGTGCTGGTCGCGGCCGGGTCGCTGCTCGCCCTGGCCGCGGTGACGCTGGTGGTGCTGAAGGTGGACCCCGCCCCGGGGGACGACCCGTCCGCGGTCGGGGCCGGGGAAGAGAACGGCGACCTCGCCGACACCCCGCCCCCGGCGGGGTTCTCGGAACACGCCTTCCCGGACATCCGCCGGGCCTACCTGGTCGTCTTCCTGGCCAGCTTCGGCGGGATGGTGCTGGAGCTGACCGCCTCCCGCATCCTGGCCATCTCGCTCGGCGTCTCCCTGTACACCTGGACCGGGATCATCGGCGTCATGCTGGCCGGGACGGCGGCCGGGAACCTGCTCGGCGGCATCCTGGCCGACCGGGCCAACCGCCCCGGCAGCCGCGCCAACCCCCGGTCCGTCCTGGGCGGGACCCTCGGGCTGGCCGCCGGGGCGGCCGTCCTGGTCCTGGCCGTCCTGGCCGTCCTCAGCCGGCACAACCCGTTCGACCGGTACGAGCTGGTCAACCAGGTCCTGGGGATGACGTTCGCCCTGTTCTTCCTGCCCATGTTCCTGCTCGGGATGGTGTCCCCGCAGGTGGTCCGGCTGGCCGTCCCGGACGCCGCCCACGCCGGCCGGACGGCCGGCCGGGTGTACGCCTGGAGCACCGCCGGGGCCATCGCCGGGACGTTCGCCGCCGGGTACCTGCTGCTGTCGCTGCTCGGGGCCCACCGGACCATCCTGGCGGTCGGGCTGGCGGTGGCCGTGGCCGGGCTCCTGTCCGCCCCGGTCTGGCGGCACAACCTGCTCCTGTACCTCTACTCGGTGGCCCTCGGCGGGGTGGCCGGCGGGACCATCCTGTACTGGCACGGCCGGCCGGTCGAGGACGGGACCCTGGCGGTCGTCGAGACCAACTACTACACGATCTCGGTCGGCGAGTACTACCGGGCCGAGGACGGGTGGCGGCGGCGGGTCCTCAGCCTGACCCTCGACCACCTCCTGCACTCGAGCGTCGACCCGACCGACCCGACGTTCATCCACTACGAGCACGAGCACGTCCAGATGGAGCTGCTCCGGGCGGCCCGGGCCCACGCCCCGAACCCCCACGTGCTGGTCATCGGCGGCGGCGGGTACACCTTCCCCCGGTACGCCAAGACCGCCCTCCCCGAGACGGTCGTGGACGTGGTCGAGATCGACCCCGGGGTCACGAAGGTGGCCTACGACTACCTCGGGCTGCCGCCCAACCTGACCAACGACTTCAACATGGACGGCCGGCAGTTCGTGGCCGAGCGGGCCGCCCCCGGCAGCTACGACCTGATCGTCCTGGACGCGGTCAACGACCTGTCCGTCCCGGCCCACCTCCTGACCAAGGAGTTCAACGACGCGGTCAAGACGGCCCTCAAGCCGGACGGCGTCTACCTGCTGACGGTGATCGACTCGCTGGAGGACGGCCGGCTCTGGAAGGCGGCGATGGCCACCCTGCGGCAGACGTTCCCGCACGTCGTCCTGCTCGGGCCGGTCCCGCCGCCGGCGGCCGACGAGCCGGCCGGGGACGACCTCGGGCCGAAGGTGGCGTGGGCCCAGGAGACCCGCCGGTTTCGGCGGGACCGGGCCGTTTGGGTGATCTACGCCTCGGACCGGCCGTTCGACCTGGGGGCGGTCCGGGACGCGACGGCCCGGGCTCACAAGTACTACCCGGCGGCCGCCGCCGCCGGCGGGGCCGCGGTCGCCGAGACCGTCACCCCGGAGGGGTACACCCACCCGATCCCGCCCGCCCGGCTGGAGCCGTTCCTGAAGGGCGACCCGGGGGTGATCCTGACCGACCAGTACGCCCCGGTCGACAACCTGATGGCCGACGTCTTCCGCAAGCGGTAAAACCAGTCATCAGTGAACAGTAAGCAGTGATCAGTCTGGTTCGGGGCGTGTCGGCCTCGTTCGGTTCTGGTTCGCCACTGTTTACTGCTCACTGATGACTGATCACTTCTCATGCCTGCCACCTTCACCCTCCGGTCCCCGATGCCGGCGTCGGCGGGAGACCTGTACGCCTGGCACGCCCGGCCGGCGGCCCTCCGGCGGATCGTCCCGCCGTGGGAGGCGGCCGAGGTCGTCGCCCGGGACGGCGCGTTCGGCGCCGACGGCTACCGGGTCACGTTCCGGGCCGGGCTGTTCGGGCCGCTCAAGGGCACCTGGGTCGCCGAGCATTCCGGGTTCGTCCCCGGCCGGGAGTTCCACGACCGGCAGCTCAAGGGGCCGTTCGCCGCCTGGGACCACACCCACCGGATGATTCCGGACGGCGATCACTCGTCGTTCCTGGAAGACCACGTCGAGTACCGGCTGCCGCTCGGCGGGCTGGGCCGGCTGGTCGGCGGCGGGATGGTTCGCCGACGGCTGGCGGCGATGTTCGCCTACCGCCACGCCCTGACGGCCGGCGACCTCCGCCGGCACGGGCTGTACCGCGACCGGCCGCGCCGGACGATCGCCGTCACCGGCTCGCGGGGGCTGATCGGCCGCGAGCTGGCCGCGTTCCTGGCGGCCGGCGGGCATTCGGTCGTCCGGCTGGTGAGCGGCAAGGTCGATCTGAAGGCGGTGGACGACGGCACCCGGGCGGTCCCGTGGGACCCGCGGGCGGCGGTCGATCCCGGAACCCTGGCCGGGTGCGACGCGGTCGTCCACCTGGCGGCCGAGAACATCGGCGAGGGGCGGTGGACCGCGGCCAAGAAGCGGCGCATCCGCGACAGCCGGACGGTTCCGACGCGGCGCCTTGCCGAGGCGGTCGCGGCCCTCCCGCCGGACCGGCGGCCGAAGGTGCTCGTGTCGGCGTCGGCGGTGGGCATCTACGGCGACCGTGGGGACGAGGTGCTGACCGAGGAGTCGGAGCCGGGCGGCGGGTTCCTGGCGAACGTCTGCCAGGAGTGGGAGTACGCGACGGCCCCGGGCCGGGCGGCCGGGGTGCGGGTGGTCAACCTGCGGTTCGGGGTGGTGCTGACGCCGAAGGGCGGGGCGCTGGGGAAGCAGTTGCCGGCGTTCCGGGCCGGGGCCGGGGCGGTCTTGGGGACCGGCCGGCAGTGGTTCCCGTGGGTGACGGTCGGCGACGCCGTCGGGGCGACCCACCACGCGCTGATGGCCGACGGCTTGGCCGGCCCGGTACACGTGGTGGCCCCGAACCCGGTGACCAACCGCGACTTCACGAAGACGCTGGGGCGGGTCCTCCGCCGGCCGGCGGTGTTGTGGCTGCCGGGGGCGGCCCTGCGGGTGCTGTTCGGCGGGGTCGTCGACGCGGCCCTGGAGAGCCAGCGGGCCGTCCCGACCAAGCTGACCGCCACCGGCTTCGCCTTCGACCACCCGGACCTGGAAGGGGCGCTGCGGTTCTTGCTCGGGAGGTAAGACCCGAACGGTGGTGCGAACCATCGGCACCCCGGTCGGTGTCACAGTCCGGGTGGCCGGGGCAGAGTCCGCGATGCCCCGGACTTCCAAGACACCGGGGCATCGCGGACTCTGCCCCGGCCACCCAAGCCAAACCCGGGACACGACCGCACCCCGACCGGCTACGGGGCCGGCGGCTTCGGCGGGACCTCCCGGGGCGGCGGGGCAAGCCGCTCCAAGGCGGCCTGCTTGGCCTGGTACCGCCGCACCACCTCCCGGTTCGCGGCGAGCATCCGCCGCAGCTTCACCGGGTCGTACTTGTCCGGCAGCGGGACGCCCCGCTCCTCCCAGTCCTGCATGGCGTTGGCGTACTCGTGCCACGGGTACCCGCTGTCCGGGTCCTCCCCCGGGGCCGGTGGCACCCGCCCGCCCGGCCGCCGCTCGATCTGGACGCCCCGGAAGAACCCGTCCGGGGCGTCCCGGTCGAGCCACAGGGTGACCTCGTCCCCGACCCGCACGTCCGCCGGCCGGTAGCTGGCCGCCGGGGACGGCGGGTCACCGCCGCTGGCGGCGAACCGGACGGCCGGCATGTCGTCCCGCCGGAAGGTGGCCACCTCCCCGTTCGGCAGGGTCAGGGTGAGCCGGTGGCGGGTCTCCTCGTCCCGGGTGCAAAGGATCGGCGGCCGCCCGCCGACCGACACCAGGCGGAGGTCCTGGCGGCGGATGTCGCCGTACCGGAGGTCGAACCCACGGATGCTCACCGAGCCGGCGTCGACCGCCGTCACCACGCCCCCGACGGTCCCCGATCGGCGGAGTTGGACCTCGCCCGCCGGCCGGGCACACTCCCGGGGCGGCGGGGCGACCACAGGCGGAGCATCCACCCCTACCGGCGGGAGGAGAATCGCGGGCGTCAGAATGGCCACAAGGCACATGTGCTGTCTCCCGACGGATGTCATCGCTGTCTTGTTAATCCCAGGCCCTGTGGATGGACCAGTTCTTCTGCTCGTATTTCGTCCCCGTCTCCCATTCCCAGAGCCCCAACAGACGGGGGAGCGGTCCTTGCGCCTCCTGCTCGCCGTCGTCGGGGCGTACCTCGAACGCCGCGTTGGTCGACAGGATGGTGTACAGGTTGGCCGCAGGCACGGTGGTCGGGCCAGGATCGATCGCGGGCCTATCGTTGCCGGCGAAGGCGGCGATGTAGAACGTACCGACCGCGCGCCAGCGGTCGCACGCTTGGCTGTTCGGGTCGAGAACCGGCTTGTAGGTGCCCCTCTGCCAGTCGACCGGGCCCTCGACACTGAGGGTGGCGAACTTGTGGCCGACGATGTTCGGCGTGTACGTCCCGTCGCTGATCACCACCTGACCGCCCGCCACCGTCAGAAGGCTGGCCACGATTGTCGCGTCCGGCTGGACCTGCTGGTTGAGGGGCTTGGTGGCCAGCTTACCGCCTAAGAGCTTGTCCAAAATGAGCGGGTCCTAGCGCCGCAGCCGGCGGAGCATGAGATGGATCATGGCCACCTCGATGA
>JAIEQN010000756.1 GCA_019747685.1 Gemmataceae bacterium | reverse complement strand
TCCCTTCCTAGGGGAGGGGGCCGGGGGGAGGGGTTTTCGTAAGGAAGTGCCACGCTGACCACCGCCGCCGTCGGCGCCCCGGCCATCGCCGCGAGGTCGCTCAGGTTCACCGCCATCGCCTTCCGGCCGGCCGGCCGCGGGCCGCACTCGGACAACACGAAGTCCGTCCCGTCCATCAACAGGTCGACCGTGACCAGGACCGGCCCGCCCGGCCGGGCCAGCACCGCCGCGTCGTCCCCCGGCCCGACCAGCACCCGCGGATCCGCCGGGGTCTGAGTTCTCAGCCAGGAGATGTAATCGAACTCGCCCGGCATGGCCTCACCCCCGTCGCAGGCAGGGATTTTCCCGACCGGCCGGGTTAATTCTGGCCCGGCCGGAAAAGGTATTCTAAACTCAGGGCGCCGATTCCGCCGGCACCCCAACCGGCCGGCCGCGGCTCCGGTTGGTGGCACAGGCCGGGAGGCCTGTGCCACCAAACCCGGGCACCCCGAACCGGCCCGAAGGATGTCACCATGCCCGCTTCCGCCACCCACGCCGACCCCGCCCCGGCCCGCCCCCCGATCGTCGCCCGCGTCTTCGGCGAGCCCCGGTTCCACACCGACGGGGATGTCGCGGCGGTCGCGTTCGCCCCCGACGGGACGGTCCGGTCGGTGGACGAGGCGGGGGTCCTGCGGCACTGGTCGGCCGACGGCCGGCAGCTCGCCCGGTTCTTCCTGTCCGACCTGGAAACCCTCTGGTGCTTCGGCCCCGGGGCCACGCTCTTGGCCAGCGGGAACGACGACCTGCTCCTGTGGGACGCGGCCGC
Source organism: Gemmataceae bacterium (assembly GCA_019747685.1). Classification (GTDB taxonomy): domain Bacteria; phylum Planctomycetota; class Planctomycetia; order Gemmatales; family Gemmataceae; genus Urbifossiella. The sequence goes on along the minus strand of JAIEQN010000756.1, from coordinate 6,597 downwards.
CGGGCAGCTCGTCCACCGGGTCCAGCCGCGGTCGTGGGTGACGGCCCTGGCGTTCGCCCCGGACGGCCGGACGATCGCCAGCGGGCACGACGACGGCCGGGTCCGGTTCTGGGACGCGGCCACCGGCAAGCCGCTGGGCGAGATCGCCGCCCACCCGGAGCCGGTGTCGGCCGTCGCCTTCTCCCCGGGCGGCGACCACGTCGCCACGGCGGGCGAAGACCGGGCCGTCCGGGTCTGGGACGCCCACACCCACAAGCCGGTCCACGAGTTCAAGAGCCACACCGACCGCATCCCGGCCCTGGGCTGGAGCCCGGACGGGGGGCTGCTCATCTCGGCCGGGTGGGACACGTCGGCCCGGGTCTGGCGGCCGCCCCAGGCCGACCCGGCGATGCTCCTGAACAGCCACGCCGACCAGGTCCTGGCCCTGGCCTGGAGCCCGGACGGCAAGTTCCTGGCGACCGCCGACTCGGACTTCGACGTGTACCTCTGGTCCGACCCGTCGAAGGGGACCGTGGCCCACGTCCTGCACGGGCACACGGACGAGGTCCGGTGCCTGGCGTTCAGCCCGGACGGGGCGAAGCTGGCCACCGCCGGGGCCGACCGCGTCGTCCACGTCTGGGACGTGCGGGCCGGGCGGCTGGTGGCCGGGCCGAACCCGAAGGGCCGGCACGCCGTCGCCGTCATCCCGGGTGAGCGGCCCCGGCTGGCCAGCTCGGCCGGGCCGGCCCTGCGGGTGTGGGACGTGGAGACCGGCGAGGAGGTCGCCCCGACGAACCTCTGCCCGGCGTATTCCGTGGCGGCCAGCCCGGACGGGCGGTGGCTGGCGGTCGGCGGGACCGACCACTACACGCACCTGTGGGACGCCCGGGCCGACGCCCCCGGGGCCGACCTGGAGGCGACCAAGCCGCCGGTCGGGGCGGTGGCGTTCTCGGCCGACTCGTCGAAGCTGGCCCACACCAGCCCGGCCGACGGCCTGGTCTGGCTGTGGAACTGTGCGACCGCCGAACCCGATCTGATCCTGATCGAGGCGGCCGACGGCTGCACCCTGGAGGGGGTGGCCTTCCACCCGACCCAGCCGTGGGTGGCGGTCGGCGGGATCGATTACCTGTCCACCGGCGAGCGGACCGGGGCGGTCTGCCTGTGGGACGTGCCGACCAAGGCCAGGCGGTGGGTGGCCGAGGTCGGGGTGAACGCCCTGGCGTTCGACCCGGCCGGGAAGTACCTGGCCGGGGCCGGGGTGGACGACCACCTGTACGTCTGGGACGCGGACGCGAAGGAGGAGGTGTTCCGGCTGGCCGGGCACCAGGAGCGGATCAACGCGGTGGCGTTCGACCCGTCGGGCAGCTACCTGGTGTCGGGCGGGGACGACGGGACGGTCCGGGTGTGGGACGTGCTGAGCGGCCGGTGCCTGGCGGTCCGGGAGCTGGACTCGCCGGTGCAGGCGGTGGCGTTCGGGCCGGGCGGGGCGGACCTGTTCTGCGGCAACGCCAACACCACCTGCTACCAGATTCCCTTCAGCAAGCTGCTGGAAGACTGACCGGAGGCGGCAGTTGCGGTGTGCCCCGGGGGGTAAAGACCAACTGGAAGTAGTCCCGGTACTCCGATGGCCAGGGCGACCAATAAGAGCGTCCCCCGAATCAAACGGGTCCTGCGCTATCTACTCGCTGAACTGCTCGTCAACCATCCGGAGGGAATACACCGGGATGTTGTGAAGCAGGTGGTGGAGCGGCGTTGTCGCTTCCCTGCTGATTGGCATCGCCCCATCCCGGTCGATGGCGGGAGTTACACGGTACTGAGGGAGCAGGGGCTGGACTGGCGTAGATTGTCCCAAGAGCAGCTACAGGCCGTCGTCCGGACTGAGCCGAAGTGGTGGAACAGGTTGCGTCATGCCCGAAGGGACTTCGAGTTCGACGCAAGTGAGGAGGGCGACGTTTGGCGGCTGTCGCCGGATGGGTTGCAGGGGGCGAGACGACTGCTCGACGCATCCCATTTCTCGTTGGCGGAGCGGGCTATTATCGAGCACGTGCGCCATCCGAGTGCGCGGGAGGCGATCCCGGACGACGAAACGCCGGTGGCGGTCGATGACGTTGAAGGGACAAACCGACTGATCCTGCTCCGCCGCGGACAACCACAGTTCCGCCAGCAACTCATTGAGGCATACGGCGGCCGATACGCGCTGACGGGCAGCGACGCGCAAGATGCACTCGAAGCGGCCCACATCGTCCCCGCCTCCCAGGGCGGGAAGACGGTTCTGGTCAACGGCCTGTTACTCCGTGCCGATGTGCATACTCTGTTCGATCTGAACTTGGTCGGCATCAACCCCAATACTCGTAGAGCTTGTTTGGCCCGCCAGTTAGTGGATACGACGCCTTACGGCGAACCGCGAGATGCCGCACTCGCCTCGCCGGTGTGCGCGGCCGACACGCCGGCGGAGCACGCGCTGCGACATCGTTGGGCGATGTTTTGTCAGGCCAACTCGATCACCGGCGGGTAGCCGCTCGCAGCCTGAAATCGGAGCGGAAGGCCCGAGGTTGAAGCTACCTGGGCTGGCGGTTGTGGCGCTCGCCGGGCGGCGGTTGAGCGGCCTCACCCGGCCGGGGCCGGCGGGTAGTCCTCGAACAGGATGCTGCCGTCGGGCGCCCCCGCCGCCGGGGTCCGGTCAATCGTAACTTTCAGCGACTGGATCACGTCCTTCAAGCCCAACAGTGACGGGGCGGCTTTCGGCCGGTCGGCGACGAACAGGCAGTCCCGCAGGAACAGCCGGTCCGAGCCGGGGAACCGGACCCGGATCACCCCGACGACCACGTCCTCGTATCGCTCGGCGGCGGCCGTCGTCAGCTTGACCTTGCCCCGGCGGCCGGTCGTCCGAATGCCCAACTCCTCCGCCCGGGCCAGACTCATCAGCGACGTCCCGGCCCCGGAATCGACCCGGAAAAACTCCTCTTCGGTCCCGCCGTCCGCCCGGACGAGGAGCAACGCGGCCAGCGCCCGGTACGTCAGTACCGGGACCGGGTCGGACCGCTCCGGCGGGCCGAGGTCGAGGACCAGTCGGGTCGTGGCCGGCCGGAGTGGGACCCGGTAGACGGGGGCGGGCGATTCGGGCATGGCTACGGGTGTTCGGTGACGAGGCCCGGCCGGGCGGCCGGCGGGAGGGCCGCGTAGATCGCGCTGACCTCGTCGCCCCCGACCGCCAGCACCACCACCCCGCGGTCGGTCCGGAGGGTGGCGATGTACTTTCCGCCGTACAGGTCGTAAAGGGCCTGGTTGGCATCCAGCCACAGCCGGTCGGCGTCGTTGACGACGAACCCGTCCCGGGCCTTGATCTCCGCGATGTGCCAGTCCATGTCCTGCCGCGACTGGTCGGGGATCGGCAGGTAGTCGTCGTCCTTCGGGCCGTGTTCGAGGATGCGCCGGGCCCGGGCGACCACGGCGGCGAGCGGATCGGCCGGTGGCGGGTCGGCCGGCTCGGACCGCCGGTCGTCGGTGGTGGCGGTAGACATGACGCCTCCGGTCGGGCGGGCCGGCCCGGCCGGGTGCCGGGCCTGCCCCTACTTTACCCCGACCGGCCGGCGGCCGCTACTTCGCGTCCTGGAACAGCCGCGGGGCCAGGTCCCGGAGGTATTGCCGCCAGTTGATCCAGGTGTGCCCGCCGCCGGTGACCGTCAGCTCGTGCTTGATCCCCCGCTTCTCCAGCACCCCGGCCAGGGCCTTCGACCCGGCCAGGGCGAAGTCCTTGTCCCCGACCGTGATGGCCAACAGCTTCACCCCCTTGTTCACCCGGTCGGCCTCGGCCAGGAACTTCTCGTTCTGCCCCTCGAAGGCGTCCGGGTTGCCGCCGAACAGCCCGGCGCTCCAGATGGCGAAGTAGCCGAACTTGTCCGGGTTCGTGGTCAGCACCCGGGTCGTCTGCCCGCCGCCCATCGACAGGCCCGCCAGCGCCCGGTGGCCGGCGTCCGGCACCACCCGGTACGTCTTCTCCACGAACGGCACCACGTCCTTGAGCAGCTCGTTGGTGAACCGGTCCTGGATGGCGGCCATCTCCTTCGGGTCGAGCTTGGCCCCGGGGGTGAGGTTGGCCGGCCGGGGGAGGCTGCCGTTGGGCATCACCACCAGCATCGGCTTGGCCTTCTTCTCGGCGATCAGGTTGTCCAGGATCAGCCCGGCCCGGCCGATGGTGCTCCAGCCGCTGTCCTCGTCCCCGCCGCCGTGCAGCAGGTACAGGACCGGGTACTTGTCGGCCCCGGCGTCGTACCCGGGCGGTGTGTAGACGTGCATCCGCCGCTGCTGGCCGAGGGTCGAGGAGTTGTACCACGCCTGCCGGACCTCGCCGTGCGGGACCGGCTGGAGGGCCATGAACTCGGCCTCCGGCCCGGGCACGAGGACCATGTTGTCCAGGCTGGCGACCCCCTGCTTGATGGTGGCGTTCTTCGGGTCGAGGGTGCGGACCCCGTCGACGGTGAAGCTGTAGCTGTAGTAGTCGGCCGGGAGCGGGCCGGCGGTGGCCGACCAGACGCCCTTGTCGTCCTTGGTCATCTTCACCGCCGGGCCGTCCATCCAGTCGCCCCGGAGGGTGACTTCCGACGCCTTCGGGGCGTAGAGGCGGAAGGTGATCGTCTTGTCCTTGACCTCCGGCGACACCAGGGTGTCGTTCGGGGTCGGCTCCCGCTTGGGCGGCTGGGCGACGGCCGCCGGGGCGGCCGCCTGCGCGGCCAGCAGGGCCAGGGGGAGGAGCGCGAGTCGGGTCATGGGAAGGGCCTCGGGGGTGAGGGGTGCCAGGGGTTTGCACCCCTGGCTACGGGCCGTCGCCGCTCCGCGGCTCAGGAAACTCGGAGTCCCGGAGGGACGACGGACCGTAGCCCGGGGCGCGAGCCCCCGGCCGGTTATCTCGCGTCGCGGAACAGGAGCGGGGCGAGGTAGTACAGGTCGGTCTTCCAGACCGACCACTCGTGGTTGCCGGCGCTGACGTGCCAGGCGTGCGGCACCTTCAGTTCGTTCAACGTCTCGTGGAACTGCTGGCTGACCTTCATCAGCCCGTCCTTGTCCCCGCACGACACCCAGACCAGCTTGTACGCCTTGGCGGCGGCCGCCGGGTCCTTCACCAGCTCGCCGGCCGGCTTGGTGTTCGGGGCCGACGCGAACCCGCCGACCCAGGCGAACGCCTCCGGGTGGGCCAGCCCGAAGTTCAGGGACTGCCCGCCGCCCATCGACAGCCCGGCCAGGGCCCGGTTCTCCCGCCCGGGCTTGACCGGGTACGCCTTCTCGACGTGCGGGATCAGGTCGTTCAGCAGGTCCTGCTCGAACGCCTCGAAGGCCGGGAACTGCTCCTTCCACGGGGTCCGGATGGTCACGCCCTTGCCGGCCCGGCCGTTCGGCATGACCACGATCATCGGGGCCAGCTTCTTGTCGGCGGCCAGGTTGTCCAGGACCGCCGCGGCGTTCCCCTTCTGGGTCCAGCCGGTCTCGTCGTCGCCGATCCCGTGGAGCAGGTACAGGACCGGGTACTTCTGGTCCTTCGAGAACCCGGGCGGGAGGTAGACCACCGCCTTCCGCTTCTCGCCGACCGTCTTGGAGTCGTACTCGATCGTCTCGACCTTGCCGCGGGCGGCGCCTTCCCGTGGCGCGTCGAACCCCTTCGGCGGGGGCGGCAGCCGCTCCGGCAGGTCGGCCCCGACGGCCGCGGCCAGGAACAGGTTCAGGAGTGGTGCCATAGGGGCCTGATGAGTACGGAACCGGGCGAGGTGTTGGGGTGACTGTACGCGGCGGCCCGGGCCGGTGCCAGGGAGAAGACGATGAGAACCGGGCGGTTGCGGCGGCCCGGCGGCTGTTAGAATGCCCCCGGAGGTGCCCGATGAGCCTGACCCTGACGTTGGAACTCAGCCCGGCGGCGGCCGCCAACCTGGAGCGGCTGGCGGCCGCGACCGGCCGGACCGTGGCCGAACTGGCGGCCGTGGTGGTCGAGTCCCGTTACGGCCGACCCCCGGACCCGCGGACCGAGGCCGAGAAGCAAGCCGCCCGGGAGCGGTTCGAGCGCCACTTCGGCGCGGTCGATCTCGGCCGCCCGACCGGGGCCGACAACGAGGGCATCGACGCCGATCTCGCCCGGGAGTACGGCGACCGGCACGAGGGCTGACCATGCTCCTCGACACCTCCGGGCTGGCCTGCCTGCACAACGAGTCCGAGCCGTTCCACGACGAGGCCGTCGCGATCTACGACGCAGCCCGGTTCCGGCTCACCCAGACCCGGGCCTTCGACCCGGGCTGACGGAACCGGCCCTACGGGCCGAAGACCGGGTGGACGCCCGGTCCGTGTGCCCGGGTTCCCCGCCGACCGAAGTCACGACCCCGGTTCGGCCTGCAAGGTCATCTCGGCTTTCGGCCTGAAAGGCCGGTTCCGTCAGCCCGGGCCAGAGGCCCGGGTGTCATAGGCCCGCCCCTTGCACCCCGGGCCGGGGTGAGCCAGAATCAACCTGTCGGAACCAGTTCGCCGGCCCGGGCGTCACAACCGACAGTCCGCCACGGCCGCCCGGAGCCGCCCGCATGTCCCGTCGTCTGGCCGGGTTCGCCCTCGTCGTCGCCCTCGTCGTCGCCCTCGGCACCG
>JAIEQN010000595.1 GCA_019747685.1 Gemmataceae bacterium | reverse complement strand
GGCGGCGGCCGGCCAGTCGCCGGGGGACGCGGGGGTGACGCGGAGGCCCATGCCAAAGTGTACCACCGACCGGGCGGGCGTCGGTCTGACGGGGATTTGTTCGGCCGCAACCGGATTCGTCAGGCGCGGGGTGTGTGTCCGGGCCAGAACCAATGAGGGCGGTGCGAGTGACGCCGGCCGGGGCCGTCTGGTAACGTAACGGGATGCCCCCCGCCGTCCCGACCGCCCGCCCGCTGTACGGCCCGGCCGACCTGGCCGCGGCCGCCGCCGCCCTGGACGCCGCCCGCCGGGAGTGGGAGCGGTTCGGCCTCCAGACCGTCGGTGGTGACCAAGTGGAGGCCGAACGGGCGCGGGTCGAAGAGGCGCGGGCTCGGCTGGCCCCGGTTGCCGCCCAAGCCGGGTCGTGGGTCTTCCGGGCGCGGTACCACGTCCTACGGGCGGCCGGGGCGCTGCAACGGCTGTTCGGCCTGGAGGACCGACACGCCTGGGTGGTGGCGGTGTTGATGGGGGTGGCCGGGACGGTGGCGGTGGCACCGCTGGTGCTGTTGTTCCGGCCGCCGGCCGGGCCGGGGGCGGCGGTCCTGCTCGGGGCATTCGTCCTCACCACGGCGGCCGGGCTGGCGTTCATCCTACCGGCCGGCCGATTGGGTCCGACGGCGGCCGCCGACCACCTCCGGTCCGAACGGGCCCGCGGCCTCCAACTCGCCGCCCGACTCCGCGAGGAGCTCGAGGACGCGGACCGGCTGTACCGATGGGTGGCCGCCGCCCACCGGGCCCAGGCCCAGTACGTCCAGGCCGTCGACCGCCACCGCCGGCTCGAACAGCTCCTCACCAGCGAGCGTTACCACCTCCTGACGACCGACTGGCGGACACTGCGGGGAGTCCCCTTCGAGGAGTTCCTGACGCGCATCTTCCGGCTACTCGGGTACCAGGTCCAGACCACCAAGGCCAGCGGGGACCAGGGGGTGGACCTGATCGTCGTCGGGAAGGGGCGGCGGATCGCCGTCCAGGCCAAGGGGTACGAGGGGAGCGTCGGGAATAAGTCCGTCCAGGAGGCGTTCGCCGGGCAAACGTACTACGGGTGTACGGCGTGCGTGGTCGTGACCAACAGCCAGTTCACGTCGGGGGCGATCGAGTTGGCTAGGCGGGTGGGGTGTCAGCTCATCGATGGCGGCCAGATCCCGGCCCTGATCGACGGGGCCATCCTTTAGCCGACGAACTGCCGACCGACGACCAAGAGCAGCGCGGACAGGGCCATCGACGCCGGCAGGGTCAGGAGCCAGGCCAGGGCGATCTTCTTGACCATCCCCTTCTGCACCCCGGCCCCGTTCGCGGCCATCGTTCCGGCCACTCCGCTACTGAGGATGTGGGTGGTACTGACCGGCAGCCGGAGGACCCCGGCCCCGAGCACCGTGACCGCCGTCACCGCCCCGGCCGCCGCCCCCTGGCCGTAGGTCAGCCGGGTCTTGCCGATCTTCTCGGCCACCGTCACCACGATCCGCTTGTACCCGACCGTCGTCCCCACCCCCAGGGCCACGGCCACCCCGGCCACCACCCACAGCGGGACGAACTCGATCGCGTCCTGCATCGTCCGCCGGTACGGGGCGAGCCGCCGGCGGGTGTCGGCCGACAGCCGGACCGACTCGTCGGTCGCCTCCCCGAACCGGTAGATCGCCTGGCGGACCGCCCACCGCCACTCGGGCGGAACCTCGGCGAAGCTCGCCTTGCCGTCCAGCTCGCGGACGACGATGTCCAGGTCGTAGTCCATCTCCGGGGTCCGAGCCGGGTCGGCGGCCAGCACCTCCCGGGCGGCGACCGCCGCCGCGTAGGTGGCCGCCGCCTTCTCCGGGTGGGCCACGTCGGTGGCGTAGTGGAACGGCAGAAACCCGATCAGCACCAGCAGGATCAGCCCCATCCCCTTCTGCCCGTCGTTCGACCCGTGGGCGAAGCTGACCCCGCCGCAGGTGCCGACCAGGGCCCACCGGATCCACCCCGGCGGCCGGTCGGCCGGGTCGGCGGCCGGGTCGTCCCCGGCCCACGGGTGGGCCGGCGGCTCGTACAGCCGGGGGTCCCGGATCACCCGCTTCATCAGCCACAACAGGGCGAAGGCCAGGCCGAACCCGACCGCCGGGGAGACGATCAGGGCGGTCAGCACCTTGCCGACGGCCGCCCAGTTCAGCCCGGCCTCCCCCTTCCCGGCCAAGAGACCGTTGGCCAGCCCGACCCCGAGGATGGCCCCAATCAGGGTGTGCGAGCTGCTGACCGGCAGCCCCAGGTACCACGTCCCGAGGTTCCAGATCACCCCGGCCAGCAGGAGCGACAGGACCGTCACCAGGGCCTGCCCGCCGGCCTCCTCAACCAACAGCTCGACCGGCAGCAGGTGGACGATGCTAAACGCCACCGCGGTGCCCCCGGCCAGCACCCCGACGAAGTTCAGGACGCCGGACAGGAGGACGGCCGAGGTCGGCCGCAGCGACCGGGTGTAGATGACGGCGGTGACGGCGTTGGCCGTGTCGTGGAACCCGTTGATGAACTCGAACCCGAAGGCGATGACCAGGGCGACCGCCAGGAAGGCGAGCGACACCGGCGGGAGGCTGGACGCGGCGTCCCAGAAACTCACGGCTGGCTCCGGTCGGGGGAAGGCGGCTCGGCCGGCGAGGTGAGCGATACGAACCGGCCGGCCGGTTTCAACAGCTTCTCATCGGCCGGCCGTCTGGCACGCCGTTCGCACTATCAACACCGACAACGCGGCCCGGACCGCGGGACGCCGAACAACCCTCACCCGAGGTACCGATATGACCCCGCCCGAACAACCCCTGACCCGCTTCGGGAAGATTCGGTACGGGCTGGCCGCCCTGCTGCTGGGGCTGCCGCTGCCGATCGTCCTGATCGCGTTCCTGATGCCCGGGTGCGGCGGCCGCTGAGCCGCCCCGGGATAGAAGACCCGCCCGACTTGGGCGGATTCGCCGGGCCGCCGGGCGTGGGAGCGATCCCGCCCCGGCGGCCTCGACGTTTTCCACCCCCGACCCCGAGCGCCGGTGAACCACGCCGGAACGACCCGCCGTGTTCCACGGTTGGTCGCCGACCCGAGGGTTGCACGGTGTCGGGTGGATGTGTAGATTCGATGAGCGAACCGTGTGGCCTCGGGGAAGGCGGCTGATCGCCGCACCCCGGCCGCCTCGGAGGGTGTGTCCATGACTCGCCGCACCGCCGCCTCGGCCGGGGTAGCCGGGGCCGCCTTGGCCGCAGGCTTGACCCTCTGCCCGACCTGGATCCGTGCCGCCGGGCTGGACGTGTGGAACATGCCCGAGCTGAACCGCCAGTGCGACGCGGAGGTCGGCCGGCGGGACCGCCTGGACGACCGGGTCCACCAGCTTCACCGGCGGAACGCGGTGAAGCGGGCGATCGCCGGCGAGCTGATCGCCGGCCGGCTCGGCCTCGCGGAGGCGGCGGCCGACTTCCTGGCCGTCGAGGCGACCGACCCGTGGGCGCTGGAGGGCCTGCAGGCCCAGTTCCCGGACGGCCCGGACCAGAAGCGGGCGGCCCTGGCCGTCCTGGTCTGGGTGAAAGTCCGGGCGGGACGCCCGGCCGAGGCGGTCGCCCGGCTGGAGGCCGAATTCCGGGCCCTCTACCCGGATGGCTGAGCGGCCCGGGTCAGCCGGTCCCGGACGGCCGCCCAGTCCGGTTCGTCCTCATCGCCCGGCATGGTCACGATGATCGCATCCAAGCCCTCGCCGTCGAGCCGATGGAGGGTGTCGTACAGGGCCGCGGCGTACCCTTCCGGGTCGTCCGCCATGGACACCAACTCCGGCGTCCAAACGTCGATCAGGTGCGTGTGCTGGACGAGTACCCGGACCTGCTGCCCCTGCCCGCGGAAGCGGCCGAGCAGTTGGCCCGCCTGAACCTGCCCCTCGGCCAAAACCACCCTCGTCCGCGGGCTGTAGTGCCTTTCCATCTGCCCCGGGGAGCGGGCCACCCCTTCGGCTACACCACGGCTCGCCAGGACCGGTCCGACGACCGCTTCCAGCATCGGCACCGTCACCAGGCCCGGCCGGAGCAGCCGGACCGCCCCGCCGGTCACGTCCACCACCGTCGACTCGATGCCGCCCGGGCACGGGCCGCCGTCCAGGATCAGGTCGATTCGCCCGCCGAGGCCCTTCAGGACGTGTTCCGCCCGGGTCGGCGACAGCTCGGTGCTGCGGTTCGCGCTCGGGGCGGCGACCGGCACCCCGGCTTCCTGGATCAGGGCCTGTGCGACCGGGTGGGCCGGGCACCGCACCGCCACCGTCGGCCCGCCGGCCGTCACCACGTCCGGCACCTCCGGCCGCTTCGGCACGACCAGGGTGAGCGGCCCCGGCCAAAACCGGGCCGCGAGCTTCCCGGCCACCCCCGGCCACTCGGCCGTCACCTCGGCCGCCTGAGCCACCTCGGCGATGTGGACGATCACCGGGTTCGTCGCCGGCCGGCCTTTCGCGGCGAAGATGCCGGCCACCGCCGCCGGGTCGAGGGCGTTCGCCCCCAGGCCGTAGACCGTCTCGGTCGGGAACGCCACCAGCCGGCCGGCCCGGATCAGGTCGGCGGCCCGCCGGACCGCGCCCGGTTCGGGGGCCGTCGGGTCGATCCTCAGAACAGGGGTCGTCGCGCCCACCGGAAGCCCCGCCGCTCGGACCGTATCGCCCGGGAGTCGGATGTGATACAACCACACTGTACGCGCCCGCGTCCCCGCCGGGAGCCGCCCCCGATGCCCGACCTGCCGACCCCGACCCCGGAGCAGAAGCGGATCGCCCAGGAGAACTTCAACCGGGCGAAGGGGGCGGCCGTCGCTGGGCAGTACGACTACGCCGTCAACCTGCTCCTGACCGCTTGCCGGCTCGACCCGGCCAACTTCCTCTACCGCCAGACCCTCCGCAAGGCCCAGAAGGACCGGTACGGGAACAACCTCCGGGGCAGCCGGTTCGCCTTCCTGTCCACCCCCCGCTGGAAGGCCCGGGTGAAGGCCGCCAAGCGGGGCCGCGAATACCTGAAGGTACTCGAACACGGCGAGCAGGTCCTGTCCAAGAACCCGTGGGACCTGGGCACCCAGATGGACATGGCCGAGGCGTTCGACGCCCTCGGGCTGGGCGACCTGGCCGTCTTCAGCCTCGACCAGGCCCGCCAGAAGTACCCCAAGGACGCCACCCTGAACCGGGCCCTGGCCCGGCTGTTCGAGAAGCGCGGCGACTTCCAGAAGGCCATCGTCCTCTGGCAGTTGGTCCGGGAGAAGTACCCGACCGACGTGGAGGCGTCGCACAAGGCCAAGGACCTGGCCGCCAGCGAGACCATCCAGAAGGGCCAGTACGAGGAGACTGCGGCCGGCAGCCGGGAGTCGCCCGCCCTGACCCGGATCGAGGCCCGGGCGGCCGAGAAGGCCGACAAGCTGACCCGCGAGTCCGAGCCGTTGCGGAAGCGGATCGAGGCCGACCCGACCGAGCCGAGCTTGTACCTCCAGCTCGCGGCCGTCTACCGCAAGCACGGCCAGGACGACCGCGCCCGGGCCACCCTCCAGCAGGGCCTCGGCCCGACCGGCAACGCCTTCCAGCTCCAGCTCGCCCTGATGGAACTCGACCTGGCCCCGGTCCGCCGGAACCTGGAGCTGGCCGACGAGAGGCTCCGCAAGCTCCGGGAGAAGACCCCGACCGAGGACGCCGACGAGGAGCCGCCGTCCGAGGAAGAGCTGCTCCGGCTCCGGGCCAAGCTGGCCAAGGAGGTGAACGCCCGGGAGATCGAGCTTTTCCGGGTGAAGGCCGACCGGTTCCCGGCCGAGACCGCCCACCGGCTGGAACTCGGCGTCCGCCTCCTCAAGGCCGACCTCCTGGACGAGGCCATCGCCGAGTTGCAGCAGGCCCGCAAGGACGACCGGATCAAGTGGAAGGCCGGGCTGTACCTCGGCCTGTGCTTCAAGAAGCGGAACAACTGGCGGCTGGCCGAGCGGAACTTCCAGGAGGCCCTGGCCGCGGTCCCGGCCGGCGAGGAGGCCGGGAGGAAGGAGCTGCTGTACCAACTGGCCACCGGGTCGGCCGAGTCCGGCGACCTGCCCCGGGCCCTGGACCTGGGGCACGAGCTGGCCAACCTCGACTTCGGCTTCAAGGGGATCGGCAAGCTGATCGACGAGTGGCACGACCGGCACCAAAACGCCTAGCGCGGCGGCCAGCATCCGGACGCCGGGGCCGTAGCGGGGACGCGGGTTGCGGCCGAACTCGGGTCGAATCCGCATGATGCCCCCCCTCCCCCCCTGTTTTTTCGCCGGCCGAGCGCCTCTGACCGAACCTTAGTCCCGGCAACTGGTTCCGCTCGGCCGGCCCCTCCGCTTCGCTTGACCGGGCGTCATGCTCGGCCTTCGGTTCGGTCCCAATTTGTTGCCCGGATAGCGCTTCCGGAGCGGCCCGAGCATTGCCGGTGCCGCTCATGCTCGCCCACCCTCCGCCCGGACGTAACACGGCCGCGGCGTTACTGTACAGAATATCACGAAACTTCGCGGCGGTCGATCTCCGTAGATCAACCCTCGCCCCACCCTCTACAGGCCGCCGATGCCCCATTCCATCCGCCTCGGGCCGCCGTGGGAGGTGTCCGCCGCCGGCGGCCGCACGACCCACCGCCGGCGGTTCGGCCGGCCCCGCACCCTTGGCCCCGGCGAGCGGGTCCGGCTCGCGTGCGACTCGGTCCCCGGCCCGGCCACCGTCACCCTGAACGGCCGGCCCCTCGGGGCCGCCGCCGGGCCGTTCGCGGCCGACCTCACCGATCTGCTCGCACCCCGGAACGAGGTGGTCATCGACGCCGCCGACGGGCCGCTCGGTGAGGTCCGGCTGGAGATTTATGGCCCGGGCGAGCGGGTGGTGTCGGGCACGCCCCGCGTGCCGCCGCCACTGCCGGGCGAGCCGGGAGCGTGAGCGACCGGAGCACCAACCTCCGGTCGCTCACGCTCCCGGCTCGCCAAGCACCCGGCTCGCGGCTCGCGGGGCGGGGACCGGGCGGTGGGGTCTTCCGGAACCCCGCTGTCCGAATCCCGGCCGACACCGTCCGGAAACGTGACATACACTTCGGCCGCCGGACGAGGGGGCGACCGATGACCGCGACCACCACCTGCCCGAAGTGCCTGTACCCGGACCCGGGGGGCGGGGTCTGCCCCGGCTGTCACTGGTCCCCGGCCGACCCGGACCTGCCGCCGACCGAGGTGCGGGCGGTGGAGGCCGCGGCTCCGGCCCCGTCGGCCGCCCGGACCCACCCGGCCGCCTACCGGGGCGACGCCCCCGACCCCCCCCCGACCGCCCGGCCCCGGCGGGTCGTCCTCCGCGGGGTGCGGGCCGGGGAGGAGTTCCCGCTGTTCCCCGGGCGGAACACCCTCGGCCGGTTCGCC
>JAIEQN010000638.1 GCA_019747685.1 Gemmataceae bacterium | reverse complement strand
GGGCGGCCCGGCCGGCGGCTGGGCGACCGCGGTGGTGGCCAGGGCCGAGCCGAGCAGGGCGGCGGCCGCCCGGCGGGTGGTGAGGCGCATCGGGACTTCCTCCGGCGTCCGGGTGAAACGAGGGCCGGGGTCATACCCGGGCGGGTGGGGAAAACAAGGGGACTTCTTGGCGAGCGGGGGGCGTAAGCCCCCTGATGGGTTGAGGAATCAGGGGCCTGACGGCCCCCGCTCGCCCGGAATCACGTATGCACCGCGTCGAACTGCACCAGCGTGACCGGGCCGAACAGGAGCACCGGCAGCCAGGCGGCCAGCGGGGCCGCGACCAGGTTGTTGTCCCCGAGGTACTTGCACCCGAGGACCAGGAGGTAAAACGTGGCCGCGAACACCAGGCACAGCCCGGCCGAGATGAACACGTGCCGGTTCGGGTTCCGCAGGATTACCCCCAGCCCGAGCAGGACCAGCACCGCCCCGACCAGCGGCCGGGTCAGCCGCATGTGGAACAGCACCGCCACCTTGGCCTGCCGGCGGGGGTCGGGCCGGGCCAGCAGCTCCCGCAGCTTCGGGGTCGAGGCGTACAGGAACCACGTCGCCCCGCGGGTGACCACCTCGTAGTCCATGTCCTTCGTGTACAGGAAGTACCGCCCGTCCCGGATCAGCTTCAGGTACGGCGGCAGCTTCTCCGGCGGCTGCCACAGCTTGCCGGCCGCGTCCGGCTTCTGCCGCAGCTCCCACCCGCCCGAGTACTCGGTCCCGTCCGGCGGCCGGTAGAACGCCTCGTCGGCCGTCAGGTGGAACATGCCGGCCGGCGGGGCGTCCGGGAAGGTGGCGAAGAACAGGACCACCCGCCGCTGGTTCGGGAACCCGGCCAACCCCTCGACGTGGACCCCGGTGGCCGGGTCGTAGGCCCCGGTCAGGGTCTGGGCCTTGGCCCCGTCCGGGTCGTCCTTCGGCAGGGCCAGCTTGCCGGCGATCCGGGGGATGACGAGTTCCTGGTTGAGCGTCCCGAGCGACAGGGTGGCGGCCGCCCCGAGCAGCACCGGGCGGACCACCCGCCGGGTCGGGATGCCCGCGGAGAGCTGCGGCAGCAGCTCGTTGTTCCGCTGCATCCAGGAGACGGCGAACATCGCGGCCAAGAGGGTAATGGCCTCGGCCAGCCGGTCGAAGATGAGCGAGACCTGATACCCGTAGTAGGTCAGGACGTGCTCGGCCACGCCCCGGACCCCGCCCCCGGCCCGGCCGAACGAGTCGATGTTGGTGAACAGGTCGATGACCACGTACAGGCTGAGCAGGCTGGTCAGGACGATCAGGTAGGACCGGAAGTACGAGGCCAGGAACAGCCGGTCGAGGGTGGTGAACATGCCCGGTCGGCCCCCGGCCGCGATGAAGACCCGGGGCGTTGCCCCGGGCTACGCTGTCGCAGCCCTTCAGGCTGCCTGATCTCCGGCCCTGAAGGGGTCGGCTCTACCAGCCCAGGGCGAAGCCCTGGGTCCACCAGAGGGTGGTGATCACGGCCGCTTCCCCCCGGCGGGTTGTGCCCGCGGCACGTAGCTGCCGAGGAACTGGACGACGAACACGTCCCCCTCGCCGGCCACCCCGTACCCGTACCCGTTCGCCCGCATCTCCCGCAGGGCCTCCCCGACCGACCAGCCCTCGTACTCCATCCGGTAGATGGCGGTCAGCCGGCCGGTCCGGTGCAGCCCGGCCTTGCAGTGCAACAGCACCGGGTACGCGGCCGGGTCGTCCAGCACCTTCAGGAACTCGTCCACCACCGGCGGCATCTTCGCCAGGTCGTTCGGCTGCGGCAGGATGTCCGGCGTCAGCAGCACGTACCGCACCCCGAGCTGCTCGCACAGCTCGCTCTCGCGGACGCCCTTCTTGCCCAGCCAGTTCTCCGGCAGGACCGGGTCCGGCGACTCGTGCTGCAAGTTGATGACCGTCTTGATCCCGTACCGGTCCACCGTCTGGCGGAACCCGGCCGCGGTCATCTGCCCGGACCGGTACAGCTTGCCGGGCGTGACCTCCCGGAGCCGCTTGGCGTGGGCGTACTGGGCGCGGAACAGGGCGGCCGGCGGCCCCGCCACCACCGCCACCACCGCCACCGCCCCGGCCCACCGCAGCGCGTTCCGCATCCATCACCCCGCGAGATCGGCCGCCCTAATACCCCGCCGCGCGGCGAGTGTCAACGCCGGCCCCCGGCCGCTCTCATTGGTTCCGGGCGGCCGCCCCACCCCACGCCCGAACCATGTCACCCGACCGGAAGAAACACCGTCAGACCGACGCCCGCTTCCCCCGGCCGGCGATCTCCCGTAACCTGAAGGGGTTGTTCCCGCCGGAGACCCCCGCGTGTTCCTCCTCCCCGCCGTAGTCGCGGCCGCGTCCCTCGTCGCCGCCGACGCCCCGCCGAAGTTCGAGTTGAAGGACGGCGACCGGATCGTCTGGATCGGCAACACCCTGGTCGAGCGCGAACAGCGGTACGGGTATTGGGAGACGGCCCTCCACGCCGCCTACCCGAAGACCAACTTCACCCTCCGCAACCTCGGCTGGAGCGGCGACACCGTCTTCGGCGACGCCCGGGCCGGGTTCGACACGCCCGAGAAGGGGTTCGAGCGGCTGGTCAGCCTGACCCTCGAACTCAAACCGACGGTGATCTTCGTCAGCTACGGCCAGAACGAGTCGTTCGACGGCGAGGCCGGGCTGCCCCGGTTCGAGAAGGGACTGAACCGGCTCCTCGACGCCCTCAGGCCGGCCAACGCCCGGGTGGTGCTGTTCACCCCGGTCCGGTTCGATGCGGTCAAGCCGTTCACCCCGCACCACGAGCGGCTGAACGCCGACCTGGCCCGCTACTGCGACGTCCTGCGGGGCACCGCGGCGGCCCGGGGGTTGCCCGTGTTCGACCTGTTCGGCATGTCCGGCAAGACGTTCGGGCAGGGGAATTGGAACGCCGTGCTGACCGAGAACGGGGTCCACATGGCCGAGTCCGGGTATCTGAAGACGAGCCTGTTCTTCACACCAGAGAAGCTGAGCCGGACGTGGCAGCAGGTGTGCGACGAGTCGGACCAACCGGCGGTCAAGACCCTCCGGGACGCCATCGTCGCCAAGAACGAGCTGTTCTTCCACCGCTGGCGGCCGCAGAACGAGACGTACCTGTTCGGGTTCCGCAAGCACGAGCAGGGGAAGAACGCCACGGAGGTCGCCGAGTTCGACCCGCTCGTCAAGAAGGCCGAGGACGAGATCGACCGGATCAAGAAGACGTTGACGAAATGACCCCCGCCGTGACCGGACCCGGGGTAGGAACCCAGGCCTTCGACCTGGGCTGACGGAACCGGCCCTCCAGGCCGGGAAAACAAACCCGCCGCGGGCTGAAGGCCCGCTTCCGTCAGCCCAGGTCGAAGGCCTGGGTCTTCATCACCCCGGGGCCGCATGATCGCCCCGGGGCCGCGAACCGACCACCCCACACACTCCCACCTCCCCCATGCGCTACCCCCTCCCCGCCCTGCTGCTCGCCCTGCTGCCGGGCGTCACCACCGCCCAGAACGACGCCAAGGTCCCCGACCCGGACCCGGAGCTGGAGCGCAAGACGTTCGTCGTCGCCCCGGGGTTCGAGGTCAGCCTGTGGGCGGCCGACCCGCTGTTGGCCAAGCCGATCCAGATGAACTGGGACCCCCAGGGCCGGCTCTGGGTCGCCACCAGCGAGACCTACCCGCAGATCAAGCCCGGGGAGAAGGCGAACGACAAGATCGTCGTCCTCGAAGACACCGACGGCGACGGCAAGGCCGACAAGACGACCGTGTTCGCCGACGGGCTGCTCATCCCCACCGGCGTCGAGCCCGGCGACGGCGGGGCCTACGTCGCCAACAGCACCGAGCTGGTCCACCTGTCGGCGTCGAAGCCGGGCGGCAAGGCCGACCGCCGCCGCGTCCTCCTCTCCGGCTTCGGCACCGAGGACACCCACCACATCATCCACACCTTCCGCTGGGGCCCGGACTGTGCCCTCTACTTCACGCAGTCCATCTACATCCACAGCCACATCGAGACGCCCCACGGGGTCAAGCGGCTCAACGCCGGGGGCATCTGGCGGTTCAAGCCGGAAACCGCCGAACTGGATGTCTTCGCCCGCGGCTGGGTGAACTCCTGGGGCCACGCCTTCGACAAGTGGGGCCAGTCGTTCGCCACGGACGGGGCCGGCGGCGAGGGCATCAACCACGTCGTCCCCGGCGGGTACTACATGACCTCGGTCGGGCCGCACGCCGGCCGCATCCTGCACGGGCTGAACCCCGGCTCGCCGAAGCACTGCGGGCTGGAGGTCGTCTCCGGCCGGCACTTCCCGCCGGACTGGCAGGGCGACCTCATCACCAACGACTTCCGCGGCCACCGGGTCTGCCGGTTCAAGCTCTCCGACGACGGCAGCAGCTACCAGAGCCGCGAGATGCCGGAGGTCATCAAGAGCACCCACCCGGCGTTCCGGCCGATCGACGTGAAGATGGGGCCGGACGGGGCGCTGTACATCGCCGACTGGTACAACCCGATCATCCAGCACGGGGAGGTGGACTTCCGCGACCCCCGGCGGGACAAGACCCACGGCCGCATCTGGCGGGTGACGGCCAAGGGCCGGCCGCTGGTCGAGCGGCCGAAGCTGGTCGGGGCCACGGTGCCGGAACTGCTGGAGCACCTGAAGGCCCCCGAGGACTGGACCCGCCAGCAGGCCAAGCGGGTGCTCAAGGAGCGGGGCGAAAAGGAAGTACTGCCCGAACTCCTGAAGTGGGAGGGCCTCGGGCGGGCGGCCGACGACCCCGGGTTCGAACACCGGGTCGTCGAGGTACTCCGGCTGTACGGGGCGGTGGTCAAGCCGCACCCGATGCTCACCACGTTCCGCGAGGTCGGGACGCCCCCGGCCAAGGCTGCCCTCGTCCGGATGATCGCCGACGGGGCCGACCGCTTGCCCGATGCTGCCGATGCCCTTTCCCGGGCCGTCGAAGACACCCACCCGCGGGTCCGGCTGGAGGCCGTCCGCGGGCTAGCCGGGCTTCGGGCACCGGCCGCCGTCGAAGCCGCCCTGAAGGCCCTCGACCGGCCGATGGACCGGACGCTCGACTACGCCCTGTGGTTGACGGTGCGGGAGTTGGCACCGTACTGGATGCCCGAGTTCAAGGCCGGCAAGCTGACCTTCGGCGGCGACCCGAAGAAGCTCGCCTTCGCCCTGAACGCGGTCGGGTCGGCCGAGGCCGTCGGGCCGGTGGTCAAGTTGATCGAGTCCGGGGCCGTGCCGCCGGAGAACCGGCACGGGCTGTACCTGCTGCTCGCCCGGATCGGCGGCCCGGACGAACTCGCCCGCACCCTGAACTACACCGGCGACGCCCAACTGAACGCCGCCCAGGCCGTGGAACTGGTGCGGGCGGTCGAGGACGCCGTCCGCACCCGCAAGGTGCCCGCCCCCAAGAACACGGACCGGGTGCGGTTCCTGACCACCGGCAGCGGCCCGGGTGCCGGCCCGGCGATGCGGCTGGCCGGTCTGTGGAAGGTCGAGGAGGCGCGGAAGAACCTGGAGGCGGTCGCGGCCGACGGCAAGGAGTCGGCCGACCGCCGGGCCGCCGCCCTGGAAGGGCTGACCCTGTTCGGCGACGCCAAGGCGAAGGGGGTCGTCGTCGGGCTGTGCGACACGGCCGACCCGCCCGGCCGCCGGCTGGCGGTGGTGGCGCTGGCCGCGACCGACCCGTCCGTCGCCGCGGCGAAGGCGGCCGAGTTGATGGCGTCGGCCGAGCCGAACGACGGGCTGCTCGACGTGTACGCGGCGTTCCTGGCCCGTAAGGGCGGGGCGGCGACGCTGGCGAAGGCGTTGGCCGACAAGAAGCTGCCCGCCGACGTGGCCAAGCTCGGGCTGCGGGCCGTCCGGTCCGCCGCCGGGGCCGACCCCGGCGGGCTACCGGAAGCATTGACCAAAGCCGGCGGGCTGGGCGCCGCGAAGGCCGAGGCCACGCCCGAGGAGGTCAAGGCCCGCGTCGCCGACGTGCTGGCGACGGGCGACCCGGCCCGGGGCGAGGCCGTCTTCCGGCGGAAGGAGTTGCAGTGCCTGGCCTGCCACGCCATCGGCGGAGCCGGCGGGCAGGTCGGCCCGGACCTGACCAGCATCGGGGCCAGCGCCCAGCCGGACTACCTGGTCGAGTCGCTGCTCTTGCCGGACAAGCAGATCAAGGAGGGCTACCACGCCCTCCGGGTGGTCACGGCCGACGACAAGGTGGTCATCGGGGTGAAGGTGCGGGAGGCCGACGGGAAGCTGGTGCTGCGGACGGCCGAGGACAAGGAGGTCGCCGTCCCGACGGCCGACATCGCCGAGCAGGGCCAGACCAAGTCGCTCATGCCGGCCGAGCTGACCGACCCGCTCACCCGCGGCGAGTTCGCCGACCTGGTCCGGTTCCTGTCGGAGCTGGGTAAGGCCGGGGGGTACGCCCCGAGTACGGCCCGGGTGGTCCGGCGGTGGCAGGTGATCGAGCCGACCCGGGAGAACGTCCACCTGGCCCAGCGGACCCGGCTGGCCGCCGCGGCCGACCCGACCACGCCGTTCGTCTGGTCGCCGCAGTACGCCCGGGCGACCGGCGAGCTGCCGCTGGGCGAACTGCCGCGGCTGGTGGTGTGGAACGACACCGCCCCGCTGAGCGTGGTCCGGTTCCACCTGGACGTGACGGCCGCGGGCAAGGTCCGGCTGAAGTTCAACGGGGCCGACGGGCTGACCCTGTACGCCGCCGGCCGGCCGGTCGAGACGACGGCCCTGACCGTGTTCGAGGTCGAGCGGGGCCTGCAACCGCTCACCCTGGTCATCGACCGGACGAAGCGGACCGACGACGTGCGGGTCGAGTTGGAGGACGTGCCCGACTCGCCGGCCCGGGCGGCGGTCGTGGGCGGGAAGTAGGCCGGGCGCGCCGGGGTGCTGGCGAGCCGGGAGCGTGAGCGACCGGAGGTCTGATGCTCCGGTCGCTCACGCTCCCGGCTCGCCAACCCGCGGAAGACATGCCGACGATGCCCTTTCCCGTCTTCGCCGTCCACATCGCCAACGGGGTGCTGTCGAACCCGTGGTGGGTCGGCGGGTACGCCGGGATGGTGCTCTTGCTCCTGCCGGCGGTGTGGCGACTCCGCGAGGACGAAATCCCCCGCATCGGGGTCCTGTCGGCGGCCTTCTTCGTGGCCTCGTCGGCCCACGTCCCGCTGCCCGTCCCGGTCAGCGTCCACCTGATCCTGAACGGCTTGGTCGGCGTGGTCCTCGGCCGGCGGGCGATGCTGGCCGTCGTCGTCGGGCTGGTCCTGCAAGCCCTGCTGATCGGCCACGGCGGGCTGGATTCGCTCGGGGTGAACGCCTGCGTGGTCGGGCTGCCGGCGGCCGCGGCCGGGTGGCTGTACCG
>JAIEQN010000314.1 GCA_019747685.1 Gemmataceae bacterium | reverse complement strand
GGCTACGCCGTCCTCCAGGTCAACTACCGGGGCAGCACCGGGTACGGGAAGAAGTTCCTGAACGCCGGCAACCGGGAGTGGGCCGGGAAGATGCACCAGGACCTGATCGACGGGGTCGAGTACCTGACCAAGTCGGGCGTCGCCGACCCGAGGCGGATCGCCATCATGGGCGGCAGCTACGGCGGGTACGCCACCCTGGTCGGGCTGACCTTCACCCCGGAGGTGTTCGCCTGCGGGGTGGACATCGTCGGCCCGAGCAGCATCCCGACGCTGATCCGCAGCATCCCGCCGTACTGGGCCCCGATGAAGGGCATCTTCACCAAGCGGGTCGGGGACGTCGACGCGGACGAGGAGTTCCTGAAGTCGCGGTCGCCCTTGTACATGGCCGACCGGATCACCAAGCCGCTGTTGATCGGCCAGGGGGCGAACGACCCGCGGGTCAAGCAGGCCGAGAGCGACCAGATCGTCGAGGCCGTCCGGCGGGCCAAGAAGGAGGTCGGCTACGTCGTCTACCCGGACGAGGGGCACGGGTTCGCCCGGCCGGAGAACCGCATCCACTTCTTCGCGGTCAGCGAGGAGTTCCTGGCCAAGCACCTGGGCGGCCGGGCCGAGCCGGTCGGCGAGATCAAGGGCCACACCGGCCAGGTGAAGTGACGGGCGGCGCGGGGGCGGGGTTATAATGACGCCGCCCCCTGTCCCGGAGGAGGTGCGATGACCGACCACACCCTGACCGCCGAGGAGCGGATCGCCCAGCTCGAAGCCCGTGTGGCCGAGCTGGAGCAGCGACTGCCGCCGGAGGCCCCCCTCCTCGGCTCCGGCCGGCGGCTGACCGACGCCCAGGTGGACGCCGTCTGGACGCTGCTCAGCAACGGCCCGGCGTCGGTCGGGCCGACGGACTGGCAGCGGGCGATGTTGGCCGAAAACCTCTACGACCCGACGGTCCCGTGGGCCCGAATCGAGATCGAGCGGATGCGGGAGGAGTAGCCGGTGACGACCGTCTACTTCGACGCCAGCGCCCTGTCCAAGCGGTACGTCCGGGAGCGGGGTTCGGCGGAGGTGGACCCCATCTTCGCCCGAGTCCCGCCGCACCGGATGCGGGTGCCGGCGGTCGGAACCGGGGAGGTGGTATCGGTACTGGTCCGCCGCCGGAACGCCCGGACGCTGTCGCCCGCCGCATACACGGTGGCACAAGCTCAGTTCCGGGCCGAAATCCTGTTCGGCCCGGCGGTCGTGAAGACGCCGGCTGACGAAGCGGTCGTGGACCGGTCGGTGGCGTTCAACGAGCAATACAGCGTGAACGCCACCGACGCCCTGATCCTGCGGACGGCCCTCGACCTGAAAGCCGTCCTCGCCCCGGCCGGGGGCGACGTGCTGCTGGTGGCCAGTGACCGCCAGTTACTCACCGCGGCCACCGCCGAGGGGCTGCCGACGTTCGACCCCGAGCGGCCGCCGGCCGCCGATTTCGACGCCGCGTTCACCGCGTAGCGGCACCCGTGGGCTTTTCCCGGCCGGGCGGGTATCATCACGGCACCCGCCGCGAGGGCCCGCCGCCGATGCGACTGATCGGGCTCCTGACCGCCGCCCAGCACGAGCACGGCCACCTGTCCAAGGACACCCTCCGCGGGGTCGCCCGGGCGGCGAACGTCCCGCTCCACAAGGTCCAGCAGCTCGTCTCGTTCTACCCCCACTTCCGCACCACGCCGCCGCCGCGGGTGGAGCCGGCCGTCTGCCGGGACGTGAGCTGCCACCTGGCCGGGGCCGACGCCTGTTCCCGCCGCCTCCGGTCGCTCGCCGGCCCGGGTGTCGAGGTCCGGGAGGTGTCGTGCATCGGCCGGTGCGACCACGCCCCGGCCGGGCTGCTCAACGGCACGCCGGTCGAGCTGGCCGACGAGGGCCGCGTCCGGGAATGGGTCGCCGACCCCGCTACGGTGCCGGACTGGGTGCTACCGCCGCCGGCCAAGTGGCTCGGCGACCCATACCCCGACGGCGGGAAGTACGCGGCCATCCGCCGGGAGCGCGGCCGGCTCGACGCCGGGGCCGACATCCTGGCCGCCCTGAAGGCGAGCGGCCTCCGTGGCATGGGCGGGGCCGGGTTTCCCACCGGCCTGAAGTGGGACGCCGTCCGCCAGCAGGACCGGAACCCGAAGTACGTGATCTGCAACGCGGACGAGAGCGAGCCGGGGACGTTCAAGGACGCGAAGGTGTTGGCCGACCTGCCGCACCTGGTCCTCGAAGGGATGATGCTGGCCGGGCTGACGGTCGGGGCCGACACCGGCATCGTCTTCCTCCGGCACGAGTACGAGCCGGAGCGGGCGCGGGTGCAAGCCGCCATCGAGGAGGCCCGCGGGGCGGGCCTCCTCGGGGCCGGGGCGGGCTTCGACATCACCGTCGCCGTCTCGCCCGGCGGGTACATCCTGGGCGAGGAAACGGCCCTGCTCGAATGCCTGGAGGACAAGCGGGGCGAGCCGCGGAACAAGCCGCCGTTCCCGGGCGTCAGCGGCCTCTACGGGCTGCCCACCCTCATCAACAACGTCGAAACGTTCGCCAACGTCCCCGGCATCGTCTTCCACGGGGCGGGGTGGTGGCAGGGGCTGGGCACCGACGACTGCCCGGGGCCGAAGTTCTTCGCCGTCTCCGGCCACGTCAACAACCCGGGCGTTTACCAGGTGCCGCTCGGGACGACGGTGCGGGAGCTGATCGCCCGGGCCGGCGGGGTGAAGGACGGCCGGAAGCTGCTGGCCTTCGCCCCGGGCGGGGCGTCGTCGAACTTCCTGCCGGCCGACCGGGCGGATGTCCGGCTCGACTTCAACGCGCTGGCCAAGGCCGGGTCGATGCTCGGGTCCGGGGCGGTGGTGGTCGTCGCCGAGGGGACCGACCTGCTCGCGGTCGCGGCCAACGTCACCCGGTTCTTCCGGAACGAGTCGTGCGGCAAGTGCGTGCCGTGCCGGGTCGGGTCGGAGAAGGCGGTGGACCTGCTCGACGCGGTGGCGGCCGGGGCGGCCCCGCGGTCGAGCCTGGACGTGCTGCCGGACCTGGCCGAGGCGATGACGCTCACCAGCATCTGCGGGCTGGGGCAGGTGGCGGTGAACCCGGCCCTGTCGGTGCTCAAGCTCCTCGGCGACCCCGACGCCGAGCCGCCCCCGCTGCCGGAGACGGTGCGATGACCGCGGTGAACCTGTCGATCGACGGCCGGGCGGTGGCGGTCCCGCCGGGGACGACGATCTACGACGCCGCCAAGCGAGCCGGGATCGACATCCCGGTGCTCTGCCACGGCCCGCGGCTCGACCCGGTCGGCGTGTGCCGGATGTGCGTGGTCGATGTCGGCGGGCGGGTGCTGGCCGCGAGCTGCGTCCGCCCGTGCGAGGACGGGATGACGGTCGAGACGGCCTCACCCAAGGTCGAGAAGCAGCGGAAGACGCTCACCGCCCTGCTCCTCTCCGACCACCCGGTCCCGTGCGCGAAGGAGAGGACGACCGGGGACGACGCGCTCGACGCACTCGGGAGGAGGTACGGGCTGCTGGACGGGGCGAACCAAACCCCCTCGTCCCTCGCTCCCACGCGGAGCGTGGGAGCGAGGGACGACCGACCCCAAGACTCCTCGTCACCCGTCATCGCCGTCGATCATCAAGCCTGTATCCTGTGTGATCGCTGTATCCGTGCCTGTGATGATGTCCAATGTAATGATGTGATCGGCCGAACCGGGAAGGGTTATACCACCCGGATCGGGTTCGACCTCGACGACCCGATGGGCCAGAGTACCTGCGTGTCGTGCGGCGAGTGTGTCGCGGCGTGTCCGACGGGTGCCCTCACCAACAAGGCCATCTCACTCCCGCTGGTGCCGAAGTCCGAGATGACGGCGGTCGACTCGGTCTGCCCGTACTGCGGGGTCGGCTGCGCCACCACCTACTACGTCCGGGACGGCCGGGTCGTCATGGCCGAGGGCCGGCCGGGCAGCGGCAACGACTCCCGCCTCTGCGTCAAGGGCCGGTACGGGTGGGACTACGCCCACCACGAGCAGCGGCTGACGAAGCCCCTGATCCGCCGACCGGGGTTCTACCCGAAGGGGCCGCTGTCGAAGGAGGTTCGCGGCGAGGGCGGGAAGAACAAGCGGGTCGATTACGCCGAGGTCATGCCGGCCTTCCGGGAGGCGGGTTGGGACGAGGCGCTGGACCTCATCGCCTCGAAATTGCTGGCCATCAAGCGGGAGAGCGGCCCGCGGGCGCTGGCCGGGTTCGGGTCGGCCAAGTGCAGCAACGAGGAGGCGTACCTGTTCCAGAAGCTGATGCGGGCCGCCCTCGGGACGAACAACGTGGACCACTGCACCCGGCTCTGCCATGCGTCGAGCGTGGCCGCCCTGCTGGAAGGCATCGGCTCCGGGGCCGTGAGTGATGTCTTCGCGCACGCCAGGTACGCCGATGTCATCCTGCTGACCGGCAGCAACCCGACGGCCAACCACCCGGTCGCGGCCACCTTCTTCAAGCAGGCCGCCAAGCGGGGCGTGAAGATCGTCGTCATCGACCCCCGCCGGCCGGGGATCGCCGACTTCGCCGCGCACTACTGTCCCATCCGAAACGGAAGTGATGTCGCCTTCTACAACGCGGTGATGTACATCCTCATCACTGAAAATCTCATCGATCACGATTTCGTCAACAGCCGTACCGAGAACTTCGAGGCGTTGAAGGCCACGGTGATGAACTACCCGCCGGAGCGGGTCGCCCCGGTGTGCGGCATCCCGGCCGACACCATCCGGGAGGTGGCCCGGTTGATCGGCCGGTCGAAGAACCTGCTCGTGTTTTGGGGGATGGGGATCAGCCAGCACACCCACGGGACGGACAACGCCCGGTGCCTGATCGCCCTGTGCCTGCTCCGGGGCAGCGTCGGCCGGCCGGGGACCGGGCTGCACCCGCTCCGGGGCCAGAACAACGTGCAGGGGGCCTCCGACGCCGGCCTCATCCCGCTCGCCTACCCGGACTACCAGCGGGTCGAGGACCCGGCCGTCCGGGCCAGGTTCGAGGCCGCCTGGGGCGTCCCGCTCGACCCGGCCCGGGGCCTGACGGTGGTGGAGATCATGCACGCCGCCCTCGCGGGCGAGGTCCGCGGGATGCTGATGCTGGGGGAAAACCCGTTCCTGTCCGACCCGAACATCAACAAGGTCCGCAAGGCCCTGGCCAGCCTGGAATTCCTGGCCGTCCAGGACATCTTCCTGACCGAGACGGCCGAGTTCGCCGACGTGGTGCTGCCGGCGTCGTCGTTCTTCGAGAAGCTCGGGACGTACACCAACACCGACCGGCGGGTGCAGGTCGGCCGGCCGGCGGTGCCGCTGCCGGGCGAGGCCCGGGCCGACTGGCGGGTGCTCTGCGACCTGTCCGGCCGGCTCGGCTACCCGATGCCGTACCCGTCCCCGGCCGAGGTGTTCGCCGAGTTCGCCGGGCTGACCCAGAGCTACGCCGGGCTGACCCACGACCTCCTGGCCGGCGGCGGGAAGGTGTGGCCATTTCAGCCAGGAGTCAGGAGTCAGGAGTCAGGAGTCAGTGAAGACGAGGGAGACGGGTACGTCGGCGAGCTGGTGCTGTTCGGCGACCGGTTCCCGACGGCGTCGGGCCGCGGCAAGTTCGTCCCGGCCGAGTCCGCCGACGCCGCCGACCTGCCGGACGCCGACTTCCCGCTGGTGCTGAACACCGGCCGGGTGCTGGAGCACTGGCACACCGGCACCATGACCCGGCGGAGCTACGCCCTCGACGCCCTCCGGCCGGACCCGTTCGTCGAGGTCCACCCGGACGACCTGTCGAAGCTCGGGATGGCCGACGGCCAAGAGCTGACGGTCCGGTCCCGGCGGGGGGCGATCCGGCTGCCGGCCAAGGCCAGCACGGGGGTGCGGCCCGGGGCGGTGTTCATCCCGTTCCACTTCCGGGAGGCGGCGGCGAACGTCCTGACCAACGACGCCCTCGACCCGTTCGGGAAAATCCCCGAGTTCAAGTTCTGCGCCGTCCGGCTGGAGGCGTGACGGCCGCCCGCCTACCGGACGGGGTGGCCGCCGAGGAACCGGACGAGCCGGTCGCGGTGGGCGTCGTCGGCCGGGTCCAGGTCGATGCACCGGCGGGCCAGCTCGGCCGCCTCGTCCACCTCCCGGCGGGCGAACAGCACCTCCGCCAGGGCGGCGACGGCGGCCGGGTCGTCCGGGGTCAGCTCGACCGCCTTGCGGCCGTGTGACAGCCCGTTGTCCAACTCCCGGTGACACCCGGCCGCCAGCCGGGCCAGGGCGGCGTGGTGGCCGGCCGCGGCCGGGAAATCGGCCAACACCCGGCGGTGGGCGTCGGCCGCCCGGCGGTAGAGCCCGTCCGCCTCGGCCGCCCGGCCGAGCTTGTCGAGGGCGGGAACGACGGCTAACGGCGTGTCGAGGTCGCCGGGCAACAGCCGCAGGGCCTCTTCCGCCTCGCGGACGGCAGCCGCCACGTCACCCGCGGCCAGCAGCCCGAGGGCCCGGTGCCGGCGGATGCGGGCTGCGTCCGCCAGCCGCCTCGACGGCTCCCCGAGTTCGAACCCGTCCGTCAGGGTGTACGCCCGGGCCTGCTCGGCGGCTTCCGCCGCCAGGGCGTAGTCGCCCCGTCCGGCGGCCAACTCGGCCCGGACGTAGAACCCCTCTTGCGGCCCCCACTCGGCCCTTCGGCCGTGGGCGGCGAACGCCCGACATAGCCGGTCGGCCTCGTCCGGGTCGCCGGCGCGGGCCGCCCGCCGGGCCAACTCGCCGCCCCCCTCCAAGATCGACTCCGGCCCGACCCGGGCGGCCCACCGCATCAGCCCCCGGCCGCCCTCGCCCCGCCCGGTCCGGGCGAGGGCATCCCCCACCAGGTAGCCCGCGATCGGGCTGCCGGTTTCCCGGAACGCGGCCGCGTACAGGTCGGCCGCCTCCGCCCACCGGCCCCGGCGTGCGAATACGTCCCCGGCCTCCCACAGCCCGGCCCGGCCGTCGTCGGAGTAGCCGGTGTGCCCGTCGAACGGGAGGTGCCGGGCCAGGTGGCAGCGGCGGGCCAGGTCGGCCGCCCCGCCCCGGTCGCACACCCGGGCCAGCTCCCCGAAGGCGGACGGCCAGTACACCCGCTCGGGCCGGCCCCACTCCGTCCGGAGCACGTCCTCGACCAATCCGGCGAACGCCGGGTCGAGCGGCCGGCTCACGGCCCCCCGGGTGACCAGCCGAACGCCCTCGGCCCACGGGGCGTCCGGGTTCCACCGCCGCCAGGCCCGCAGGACCGGCCCGGCCGCGGTCGGCAGGGCCGGGACGGCGTACCACAGCCCGTCCGGTCCGTACACCAGCGGCGGGGCGGTCAGCAGCCGGACGGCGTGGGTGCGGGCCTCGTCGGCCCGGCCGGCCCGGCGGAGTGCCTC
>JAIEQN010000943.1 GCA_019747685.1 Gemmataceae bacterium | reverse complement strand
AGGCCCCGGCCCGGGGCGGGTACCCGGCCCCGGCCGACGACGGCGACGACTACGGCGGCGGGGGCGGGTCCTCCGGCGGCGGCGGGAAGACCGAGGAAGACATCCCGTTCTAGGGACACGCGGGTGCCGGTCCCGGCCCCGCGGTGACGGACATCCACCCGGCGGGCGACCGCCGGACGACTCCAGCATCACGGGGCACGGGTCATGGCCAAGACGAAGACCGAAAAGAAGTCGGACCCGAAGGCCGGCGGCAAGGGCGGGGCCGACGGCGGCGCCAAGCTCAAGGAGCCGAAGCCGAAGGTCCGCAAGCGGAACCAGGTGAAGAAGGGGCCGCACGGCGGCACCCTGGTCGTCCTGGTGGACGACCTTCAGCACGTCGGCAAGCAGGGCGACCTGGTCGAGGTCCGCCCGGGGTACGCCCGGAACTACCTCATCCCGTACGGGCTGGCCGTCGCCCCGACCGACGAGAACCTGCGGACCCTGGAGCAGTACAAGATCGAGGTGAACAAGGCCCGGGAGGCCAAGATCGCCGACCTGAAGGTGCTGGCCGAGCAACTCACCCGGCTGCCGGCCATCACCATCGAGGCCAACGCCCACGAGCAGACCGACGACCAGGGGATCACCCACTACCCGCTGTACGGGTCGATCGGGGCCCAGGACATCAGCAAGGTCCTCAAGGGGAAGAACCTGAGCGTCGAGCCGGACATGATCCGGCTGGAGCACCCGATCAAGGAGGCCCAGACCCTGACCGCGGTGCCGCTGAGCCTCGGGTACGGGATCGACGCGGCCATCCAGGTCCTCGTCGTCGCCCTCCAGCCGGGGAAGAAGTAGTTTCGGTGGCACAGGCCTCCCGGCCTGTGCGTCACACTCAGCACAGGCATTCCTGCCTGTGCCCCCTCGGCCCGCCGGATTGCCCCGGCGGGCTTTTCTTTTTCCCCCCGGCGGGGTATGGTTCGGGTTGCCGTTCCGGTGAACGGGCTTCCACACCCGCCGGGGGACCCGCACCATGCCCGACCCGTCCGTCGATCGCCTGCCGCCGCACAGCCGGGAGGCCGAGCGGGGCGTCCTCGGCGGCATCCTCCGCGACCCGGAGGTCCTGTCGGCGGTGGTCATGGTGGTCCGCCCGGACAACTTCTACTTCGACGCCCACCAGAAGATCTTCCAGGCCGTCCTCGACCTCAACGCCGAGGGCCAGCCGATCGACATCGTCCTGCTCCAGGAGCGGCTGCGGAAGACCAAGCAGCTCGCCGACGTGGGCGGCCAGGAGTACCTGTTCGACCTGTGGGACGCCGTCCCGACCGGGGCGAACGCCGAGTACCACGCCAAGATCGTCCGCGACGACGCGATGGTCCGCAGCCTGATCCACTCGGGCAACGAAATCCTCCGCGACGCCTACGACCGGACCCAGTCGGCCGACGAGCTGGTGGCCGGGGCCGAGCGGCGGATCATGGACATCGCCAAGGCCGGGATGATCGGCGAGACGTTCACCCTCAAGGACGTGATCAAGGAGGCGTACGACCGGATCGACGCCCGGGCCGGGAAGGACAGCCTGGCACTCAGCGGCATCCCGACGGGTTATGTCGATCTGGACGAGAAGACGGCCGGCCTGCAGAACTCGGAGCTGGTCATCATCGCCGCCCGGCCGAGCGTCGGGAAGACGGCCTTCGCCCTGAACATCGTCCGCCACGTCATCGTGGAAGAGAACATCCCGGTCGTCTTCTTCAGCCTGGAAATGGCCCGGATCGAGCTGGCCGAACGGCTCCTCGCCTGCCAGGCCCGGGTGGACAGCCACAAGATTCGGAAGGGCCATCTCAACAGCGACGACATCCAGAAGCTGATGGACGCCGGCGACATCCTCCGCAAGGCCAAGCTGTACATCGACGACACCCCGCAGCGGACCATGCTCCAGATCGCGGCCACCGCCCGCCGGCTCATGAAGAAGGAGGAGAAGAACGGTGGGCTGCGGCTGGTCGTCATCGACTACCTGCAACTCATCGAGCCGGAGAACCGGCGGGACCCGCGGCAGGAGCAGGTGGCCCAGATCAGCCGGCGGCTGAAGTTCCTGGCCCGCGACCTGAACATCCCGGTGATCGCCCTGGCCCAGGTGAACCGCGGGTCGGAGGACCGGCAGGACCACAAGCCGCGCCTCTCCGACCTGCGGGAGTCGGGGAGCATCGAGCAGGACGCCGACACCTGCATGATGCTCCACCGGCCGGGGTACTACGACCGGTCGGACCCGGCCGCCGACCGGGTGCTGGACGTGATTATCGCCAAGCAGCGGAACGGCCCGACGGGCGAGATTACCCTGACCTACATCAAGGAGTACATGCGGTACGAGAACTACACCGCCGACGCCGGGTTCGGCGGCATCTGACCGGGGGCACGGATGCGCCTCGCGTTCCTCCTGCTCGCGGCCGGGGCCCTCCTGCCGGCGGGCTGCTCGTGCCTCGTCGCGTCCGCCGGCAAGGAACCGGTGGCATTCACCACGCGGGAGCAGGTCCGGGCCGAGTTCGGACGCCCGACGGCGACGGGCGAGGAGGCGGGTCGCTTCTACGAGGAGTACGTGACCCGGCGGAAGCTGGCCGAGCCACTCCTCCTGGCGAACGGGATGTTGATGGCCTCGTACTGCACCTTCGGGCTGGCCGAGGCCGCCTTATTCCCGCTCACCATCTACGAGACCGGTCGCGGGTTCGTGGTCGGTCGGCGACTCCGGTACGAATACGACGAATCGGGTAAGGTCCGGGCGGTCAAGCTCGACGGCGGTACGCTCCTCCACGCCGCCCCGTTCGCCGAACCGGCGCCGTCACAACCGCCGGTCCCGTAGGGTGTGTCGAGCGGACCGAAGACGGTCCGCTCGACACACCCTACTTCTTCATCGCCGGCGGCTTGAGCAGATTGTCGAGTTCCCGATTGAGCGAGTCCCGGATCACGTCCTTCGCGGCCCCACGGGCCGCTTCCGCGACCGCCTTTTGGAGAGCCCCGCCGTCCACCACCGGCTTGTTCAGTGTCCCGACGATCGGCACCTTCACGATCTTCCCCTCCACCGCCTTCTTCAGGGCCGGGTTGTTCTTCAGCCCCGGGAACGTCCCCGGAATCGGCACGTCGGCGACCATCACGAGCGACCCGTCCAGCCCGACCGAGCCGGTCGTCTTGACGGTGTAGCCGTTGACCGTTAGGGCCAAGCCTTCGTGCAAGACCCGGCCGTCCTCGACGGCGATCGGCACCGCCTGCTCGTTCGCCAGCGACATCCGGGCCGACGGCTGGCCGAGCAGCGTCAGCACCTCGGTCATCACCGGCCCGGCCCCGACCGACGCCTGATGGACCAGGATGCGGCCCCGCACCGACGCCTTCCCGAAGTCGGCTAGCGGGATGCGGTTGTCACCGAGTTCGAGCGACAGTTGGCCCTCGGGGTTGGTCGCGTTGGCGATCACCGGCAGGGCGTACCCGAGCGCCCCGGCCGTGGCCTGCGCGGTCAGCGTCGCCCGGTCGATCACCTTGCCCGGGGCGAACGACACCTCGGCATCCCCGGTGTCGAGCCGGACGGTCGGGGTGAGGGTGATCCGGCCGCCGCCGAAGGTGGCCGAGATCGGGCTGATCGTCCCCCGGCCGTCGGCAAACTTCGCCGTCAGTTCGCCCCGGCCCACGTCGAACCCATAAGCCTTGAGGGCGTCCCACCCGAGCCCGCCCTCGGCCATCAGCTTGCCCGACGCCAAGCTGCCGGACACCGCGAACGGCCGGCTCCCCTTCCCGCTCGCCTGAAAGTTGCCGCCCACGGCCTGCCGGAGTTCCGGCGCCAGGGCCGCGAGGTCGTAGTCCAGCGTCCCTTCCAGCGCCACGTCCTGCGCGCCGTCGAACTTGGCCAACGTGCCCTTCGTGAACACCCCGATGCCCGGCCGGTCGAACTTGGCCCGATTCAGGGTCAGCCGGTCCGGGGTGAGGTCGTACCGGCCGTCGAGATCGAGCTTGGCCACCCTCTCGCTGAGGCCGGTCTTGGCCGGGTCGCCGTAGCCGACATCGGCCAGGTCGAGGGTGCCGGCGAAGGTCGTCGTGTCGCCCTGCCAGCGGAACCGGGCCGGCCCGGTCGCCCGGCCGCGGAGGCCGTCCGTCAGCCGGAGCGTCCGGCCGAGCCGGTGCAGGTCGCCGACGGCGCTCCCGCTCCCGCTCACGGCCAGTTCGCCGACGGTCAGCCCTTCGATCGTGAACTTGCCGCCGGTCACGGACAGGGCCGGCGACGAGAGCTGAGCGCCGAGCAGGTCGGCTACGCCGGACTTGAGGTTCACCGTTAGATCGCCGGCGGCGTTCAGGTGCGGCTCGTCGATGTCCAGGCCGGCCCCGTGGAACTTGGCCTTGTCGATCGACACCAGCAGCCGAGCGCCGGCCACAACTTCCGGCCCGAGGCGGACCGTACCCGATGCGGTCGCCATCCCGCCGAACTCGTAATGCTTCGGAACCGGGGCGAAGCTCCGCACCCGCCCGGCCCACCGGCCGAGGTCGCCGGAGAGCCTCGCCGACAGCTTCCCGGCCGCGAACTGCCGGGCGTCCGGGATGGGCTCGACCAATTTCGACTCGAACCCGTCGGCCCCGGCGGTCAGCACGACCGAACCGGCATCCAGACGGACCGGCCCGCCCTTCGCCCACGTCCCGGCGGCCGACATCTTGACCGATAGTGCCTTCTCGGCGAGGGCGTGGCGGTGGCCGTCGGCGAACGCAAAGTCCTTCAGGTCGGCCCCGCCGTCGAGCTTGAACGCCCCGGCCGGCGACCGGCTGGCGATCACCCACGCCGACGCCTCGCCGGCGAGCTGAACCCCGTGCAGGTCCACGAACTCGCCGAGGCGGGCGGAGAGCCGGTCGAGGTAGACGTTGGCCGCGGCCCGGAACGACTCGGCCGACCCCTGGGCGTTGACCGCCAGGAAGTCCGACTTGCAGACGAACTGGTCGAACGTCGGCAAGTGCCCGGCCGGCAGCCGGCCGGTGAACTCGACGGCCAGCGGCTCGGCCCACTCGACCGGCTTGCCGTCGCGGACGGCTTTGAGCGCCGACGTGCGGACGAATCCGTCCCAGGCCGTCCCGGCCGGCGTCGCCCGGCTGGTGAGCTTGGCCGTCAGCCGCCCTTCCCTCACCTCGGTGCCGGGACGCAGCCGGAGGAGGTGTGGCACGCGGGCAGCCAGCTTCGCCAGGTCGATGTCGAGCGACGCCGTCAACCCGGCCCGCTCCAACACGTCGTCCAACTGGCCGTCGAGGTCCCATACCCCCGAAGCCGACGCGATGCCGATGTCGCACGTCAGCTCGGCCCGCTCGACCCGCAGGGCCGATCCGGTCAGCTCGACCTTGAGGGGCAGGTCGGCGGCCGTCAGCCGCAGCCGATCGCCCTTGAACCACGGCCCGCAGATGTCAAAGTCCCGGCCGGCGATCGTACCGTCCACCTTGGCCGTCGTCCGGCCCTGCTCGTCGTGGCCCCAGGTGGCGGAGAGGTCGGCCGTCAGGGTGCCGCCGAGGTTGAGGCCGGGCTGGAGTCGGCGGACGACCGGGGCCAGGGCGTCGAGCGGGAAGCCGGTTGCCGCCACCTTCGCCGTCCCCCGCTCGCCGACCGACAGCTCGGCGTCGAGCTTCCCAGGCGACGCGGCGGTCAGCTTGGCCGTGATCGGCTCGGACCGAGGCGCCGGTACCGCGACCGTCGCCCCGATTGCCCCGGCCTCGGTCACACGGTCGCCGTCGTGGACGGTCAGGGTGCCATCGACCACCCGGACCGCGACCGCCGGGCGGGTCGGCGCCGGCGGCCGGCCGTCGTCCTTCAAGTACTCGCCGAGGGCGTCCTGAAGGTTGGTCGTACCGTTCTCGCAGACCACATCGGCGGCCGGGCGGTCGACGGCGAACTCGCCGAGGTCGGCCCGGTTCCAGGCGAGCGCGAGCAGCGACTTGGACGACGTGACCTTCGGAGCGATGAGCAGGACCCGACCCTGCCGGTCCTTGACCACCACGTCCCGCAATTCAACCGGGGACAACCACCCGAGCGACGCCCCGCCGACCTCGACCGTGCCGCGGAGGTCAGCGGCCGCACCCCGGACGATCCTGGCCGGGAGGCTGGTCTTCGCGGCAATGGCCGGGGCGAACCACACCCCGACCGCGAGCAACACGAGGAGACCGGCCGCCCGGCGGGGCCACCGCCGGCGGCGGAGCTTCGCGGGGGCGGCCGGGCGGGCGTCGGCAACGGCGGACATGGTCGGCATCCTCCCGGCGGCGACCCACGGCACCGGGCAGGATCGGCACCGCGGCCGGGATTAGACCGCCGCGGATCGCCGGACGGCAACCGCAATCGCCGGGAGGAGCGGAACAGCCGTCACGACCGGCACGGCCGGCCCAACTACTTCCCGAGCGTCTCCTGGAACAGCTTCTTCATCTTCGCCCACGAGTCCTCGTCGGCCGCCTTGTCGTACTTCATGTTGGCGTTCCCGACCTTGTCGGCCTCCGGGACGGTGAAGCTGTGGACCACCCCGGGGTAAACGACCACCTCCGGCTTCACCCCGCCCATCAGGAGCGCGGCGGTGAAGGCGTCGATGGCGGTCTTCGGGATGCCCTTGTCGTCCCCGCCGGTGGTGACGAGGATTTTCGCCTTCACGGCCTTGGCCTCCTCCGGCCGGGCCGGCGGCAGCGCGGCGTGGAACGTCGCCACCGCCTTCAGGTCGGCCCCGGTGTAGGCCAGTTGCAGGGCCGTCGACCCGCCGAAGCAGTAGCCGACGGCGGCCACCCTCCCGGCGTCCACGTCCGGCCGGGCGGTGAGCTGCTTTAGGGCGGCCGCCGCCCGGGCCCGCCACGCCTCCTGGTTCTGCCGGAGGGTGGTGACCGACTTCATCGCGTCCTCCGGGTGGGCGGTGTCGATCACCTTCCCGCCCCCATACAGGTCGGCGGCGAAGGCGACGTAGCCCATCTCGGACAGTTGCTTGGCCCGGTTCTTGGCGTAGTCGTTCAGCCCCCACCACTCGGGGAAGACGATCACCCCCGGCTTCTTGTCCTTGTTCGCGTCGTCGTAGGCGACGAACCCCTTCAGCTTGACCCCGTCGGCCTCGTACTCGACCGCCTCGGTCTTCACCCCGGCCGGGGCCACCCCGGCGGCCACGGCCACCGCCCCGACGGCGACGACGGATCGGAACATGCTGGACCTCCTCCGGGAAAGCGGGAACGCCCGCCGGGTCGGACCCGGCGGGCGTTCGTGTTGTAGCGGCTGAAGTTTGGCGGCACAGGCCTCCCGGCCTGTGCCGCTCCCGAGCACAGGCCGGGAGGCCTGTGCCACCAAAGCCAAGCCTTAGAAGCCCTGATGCCGTGTTGAAGACATCTAGCCCCCGGCGTCTCGGTGTTGTAACCCGGCGGCATGAGGACGA
>JAIEQN010000501.1 GCA_019747685.1 Gemmataceae bacterium | reverse complement strand
GCCAGGCCCTTGCCGAGGACGTAGTGCCACCGGCCGATCGGCTTGGCCAGGTAGAACGGCAGGCTGCCGTGGGCGAAGTCGTTGCCGACCAGGACCGACCCGGCCAGGGCCAGAACGATCACCAGGACGTACCCCTGGAACCAGACGAAGTTGCCGTAGGTGTGGTCGGACCCGTTCAGGGCCAGCCGGCCGAGCACCTTCGTCAGGTCCCCAGCGGACACCGGGATGCCGGCGAACCGGACCGTCTCGGTGGTGAGCTGGGCGTTCAGCCAGACGACCAGGTACTGGGCGTAGAAGAAGAACAGGAAGACCAACAGGCCGAGGGCGAACAGCCCCCAGAACAGCCGGCGGCGGACGACCAGCTTGAGCGACGCCCGGGCCAGGGCGACGGCGGAGTAGCCCGGCCCGTGGAGGGTCCCCCGCCAGGGCCGGTAGCGGAGCAGGGTTTCGGCGTGGGCGGGCATGCGGGTGTTTTCCGGTGGCACAGGCCTCCCGGCCTGTGTGGCAAAGTCAGCACAGGGCGGGAGGCCTGTGCCACCGAATCCAGATCAGCCGACCACCTCGCGGAGGAACAGTTCCTCCAGCGTCTCGTCGTCCCGGACCAGAGACCGGACGACCGCGTCGTTGACGGCCGCCAGCTTGAAGAACCCGAGGGCCGGCCACCCGTCCGGGACGGCCACCCGCCACTCGCCCCGGCCGTCGTCGGCCAGCACCGTCACGCCCTCGGCCGCCAGGTCGTCCCGGAACCCGGCCGGCTCGCCGTCCACCCGCACCCGGAACCGGTCCCGGCGGTGGCCGCACAGCTCGGCCACCGTCCCCACCCGCCGGACCCGCCCGCCGGCCAGGATCACCACCCGCTCGCACACCGCCTCGACATCCGCCAGCAGGTGCGTGGACAGGATGACCGACTTGCCGTGCTCGGTCCCGAGTTCCCGGACCAGCCGCAGGAGGGCGTCCCGGCCGGCCGGGTCGAGGCCGCTGGTCGGCTCGTCGAGCAAGAGTACCGGCGGGTCGTGGACGAGGGCCTGGGCCAGCTTCGCCCGCTGCTTCATCCCGAGCGAGTATTCCTCCACCCGCCGGTAGCGGGCCTCCTCCAGCCCGAGGTACGACAACACCTCGTGAGCCCGCCGCAGGGCCTCCCGCCGGGGCATCCCGTACAGCTCCCCGGCCAGCCCGACGTACTCCACCCCGGTCAGGCCCGGGACCAGGGCGTC
Source organism: Gemmataceae bacterium (assembly GCA_019747685.1). Classification (GTDB taxonomy): domain Bacteria; phylum Planctomycetota; class Planctomycetia; order Gemmatales; family Gemmataceae; genus Urbifossiella. The sequence goes on along the minus strand of JAIEQN010000501.1, from coordinate 6,145 downwards.
GGCCTCCGGCATGAACCCGATCAGCCGCCGCAGCCGCCAGTTGCCGGTGCTGTCGCGGTCGCCGCCCAGTTCCTGATCCAACACCCGGCCGGTGCCCGAGGACGGCGGCACCAGCCCCATCAGCACCTTCAGGAGGGTACTCTTGCCAGCCCCGTTCGGGCCGAGCAGCCCGACCCGCCCCGGCGGCAGCGCCAGCGTCACCTCGTGCAGGGCGGTGAATGACCCGAACGCCCGGGTGATGCCGCGGAGGTCGATGAAGTCGGTCATCGGGTCCCGTTCTCATTGGTTCCGGCCCGGTGCCCCACCCCTCGTCAGAACCATATCACTCGACCGGATGAAACAACGTTCAACAGATACAGTCGTCCTGAAATTAGGTCGTGTAATCCGCGTTCAGCCTTACATATTCTGTGGTTAGGTCGCAGGTGTGGAAGGTACACCGGCCGGGGCCGCCGCCGAACCGGAGCCGGAAGTGGACCTCCCGGTTGTGCTTCAGGTACGCCGACGCGGCGGCCGGGTCGAACGGCAGCGGCGTCCCGGCCCGGTAGAGCAGGAGGTCGCCCATCCAGAGCGACAGGTCCGTCTCCTCGAACACAACCCCGGAGTAGCCTGCGGCCGACACCACCCGGCCCCAGTTCGGGTCGGCCCCGAAGACCGCCGTCTTGACCAGCGCGCTTTCGGCGACGGTCTTCGCCACCCGCCGGGCGTCCTCGTCCGACCGGCACCCCTCGACCTCGATGGTGACGAGGTGTTCGGCCCCCTCGGCGTCGATGGCGATCTTCCGGGCCAGCTCCCCGCAGACGGCAAACACGCCCTCCCGGAACTGGGCCAGGTCGTGCCCGGCCAGCTTCGGGCCGTCGCCGTTGGCCAGCAGGAAGACGGTGTCGTTGGTGCTGGTGTGGCCCTCGACGCTGACGCAGTTGAAGCTCGCCTCGCCGGCGGCCTTCAGGATGACGTGCAGGTCGTGTTCGCCGACCGGGGCGTCGGTCAGCACGAACCCGAGCATGGTCGCCAGGTTCGGGCCGATCATCGCCGCCCCCTTGGCGAACCCGGTGACGGTGTGTCCGCCGACAACCCGGGTGGCGATCTTGATGCCGGTGTCGGTGGTCAGGATGGCGTGGGCCGCGTCGCTCAGCGCCTGCCGGCCCTCGGCGGCGGCCCGCACCGCCAGCGGGATGCCGGCCTCCAGCACCGGCATCGGCAAGGGCCGGCCGATCACCCCGGTGGACGAGACCAGGACTTGCTCGGGGACGCAGCCGAGTTCGTCGGCGACCAGTTCGGCCATCCGCCGGGCGTCGGCCAGCCCCTGCCCGCCGGTGCAGGCGTTGGCGTTGCCGGAGCAGACGACGACCGCCCGGGCGTCGGCCCGCGGCAGCCGGTCCCGGCTGACCCGGACCGGGGCCGCCACCACCCGGTTCTGGGTGAACACCCCGGCGGCTGCGGCCGGCCGGTCGCTGACGATCACCGCCAAGTCGCGGCGGTCCGGCTCGGACCGCAGCCCGCTGACGATGCCCGCGTACCGGAACCCGCCGGCCAGGTGCCATTCGGTCATGCCGCTATGGTACTCGCCGGGTCAGCCGACCGGAAGCGCTCGGGCCGCGGGTCGTGACGGACGGTCGGCCGACGGCGGGGACGGGTCGGGTCGGGGAAGATGGGGCGGCCGGGAAACGACCCGGCCCCGGGAACTTCCCGGGGCCGGGTTCGGGGCGGTCGCGGGTCACTTGAGCTGAATCCGGTTCCCGCCGCCGGCGGACAGACTGGCGGTGTGATCTACCGACACGTCCTGGTACTCCTTCGGGAGGGCCCGGAACTTCGACTGGGCGGCCGACCGGTCCGCCTTCGGGTCCTCGATCGGCTGGAAGTAGAACATGAACTCGCCCGGGACGGCCTTGACGGTGAAACTGCCGTCGGCGGCGACCGGGCCGCCGGCCGGGTGGCCCTCGCCCTTCGGCCGGAGGACCAACTGGACCCCGCTCACCGGCTGCCCGTCCGCCCGGGCGACCGTACCGCTCACCTCGACCGGCTCTTCCATCATCCGCGGGCCGCCGCACCCCGCGGCGAGGCCGACCAGGACCAACACCGGTGCCGTCAACCGCCGCATTCGAGACCTCCGCCTCAAGAGGAGCGGGCCGGCGGGCGAACCCCGCCGGCCCGGATGTCGCCCGCCGGCCGGGGTCAGTCGAGGTTGATAACTTGGCCGTCGGTCGCGCAGGACGCCCACTTCAGGATGATCCCGTCGATCGAGTCCCGGATCGGCCGGACCGACCCGTCGCCCATGGTGGCCAGCACGATCCCGGGGTGGTAGCTGAACGGCTCGTCGTTCGGGCCGCAGTTGTTCACCTGCCAGCGGCACTCCGGCGGCCCGCCCATCGGGGTCGGGGTGTTGTTGAACTTGGCCTTCCGGCTGGCAAAGATGGCGTGGTTGTTCGGACCGGAGTACCCGTTGCTGGTGGCGTCCGGGTCGGCCCAGGCGAACACCCGCCGGCCGTTCGGGAACGTACTGCCGCCCCCACTCAGGCCCGAGACCTCGAAGTCCGAAGCCGGGACGACCGGGCTGGTCCGGGACGAGTATTGGCCGAACACCCCGACCGAGGGGTGGGCCCGGCCGGCGTCCTCGACCAGCATGATGGTGTTGCTGGTCCCGTCCGTCACCCCCACGATCGTCCGCCCCTCGCAGGTGAGCATCCCGAGGAAGACCTGGGACAGGTAGGCCGGGTCGGCGGTCGGGGTCCGCATCCCGTAGGTGGCCGACCCGGTCCGGGTGTCGATGTCCGAGCTGGCGACGAACATGTAGTCCAGCGACCCGAGCTGGTGGACCGGGTCCCGGGCCTCGGCCCCGATCGGGGCGCTCGGGCAGATGAACGTCTTGATCCGGGTCGAGGCGGCCAGCCGGCCGGCCGGGAAGTCCGGGTCGTTGTACGCCAGCCCCTTGGACGCCGGGTGGAGCTTGGCCCCGGTCGTCGCCGTGTACCCGGTCGCGGCGGTCGCCCCGTACTTGGTCAGCCCGTCGGAGTTGACATCGAACTGCTGGTAGACTTGGTTCTGCTCGATGTACGGCAGGATCATGGTCAGCGGCGAGTGGATGGTGTACCGGGTGGTGTCGCCCCCGGTCGACTCGCACTGGCCGGCCGTCGGCAGCTTGCCGTAGGCGGACTCGTAGTTCATCACCGCCAGCCCGATCTGCTTCATGTTGTTCGAGCACGACATCCGGGCGGCGGCCTCGCGGACCTTCTGGACGGCCGGCAGGAGCAGCCCGATCAGGATGGCGATGATGGCGATCACCACCAGCAGCTCGATCAGCGTGAACCCGCGGCGGCTCGTCGGCGTGGGACGGGTCATACGACTCCCTCGGGGTAACGGGTCATGGCCGACGGACCACTGCCGCGCGGCGGCTCGGGGCGCCGGGGGTGATGGTCGGACAAAAGAGTTTTACCGGGGCACAAGTAGGTTCGATGAAGGCGGCGCATGACCTCCGAGAAACCCGCCCGCAGTTAGGCCCGGGGAGTGCGGCGGGTGTGCGGCGGCCGCCGGCTATACTGATTCTGCGGGCCGGGTTGCGGCCCGCGGTCGTTCTCCGGAGGGGTGGCGATGGGCGGGTCTCCCGAGGTCGATGCCGCGGCCCCCGGGCGGCCGGGCCGGGTCCACCGCAACCTGCCGGCCGCCGCCCTGGTCGAACACGCGGCCCGCCGGGGCGAGGGGCTGCTGACCGACCTGGGGGCGTTCGCCGCCCTGACCGGGAGCCGGACCGGGCGGTCGCCGAAGGACAAGTTCACCGTCCGGGACGGGGCGGCGGCCGGGCAGGTCGACTGGGCGACCAACCGGGCGATGGACCCGGCCGCCTTCGCCCGGCTGCGGGACCTGGTCCGGGCTTACCTCCAGAACCGCGAGCTGTACACGTTCGACGGGTACGCCGGGGCCGACCCGCGGCACCGCATCCGGCTGCGGGTGGTGACCGAGCGGGCCTGGCACGCCCTGTTCGCCCGCTGCCTGTTCCTCCGCCCGGCCCCGGACGAGCTGGCCGGGTTCGAGCCGGACTGGACGGTCCTGCACGCGGCCGACTTCCACGCCGACCCGGCCCGGGACGGGACCCGGTCCGAGGCGGTGGTCGCCCTGAGCTTCACCGACCGGCTGGTCCTGGTCGGCGGGACGCACTACGCCGGGGAGATCAAGAAGGCGATCTTCACCGCCCTGAACTTCCTCCTGCCGCAGCAGGGCGTGTTCCCGATGCACTGCTCGGCCAACCTCGGGCCGGACGGCGACACCGCCCTGTTCTTCGGGCTGTCCGGGACGGGCAAGACGACCCTCTCGGCCGACCCCGGCCGCCGGCTGATCGGCGACGACGAGCACGGCTGGGGCGACGACGGGGTGTTCAACCTCGAAGGCGGGTGCTACGCGAAGACGATCAAGCTCTCCGCCGAGGGAGAGCCACAAATCTGGAACGCCCTGCGGTTCGGGTGCGTGCTGGAGAACGTGCCGGTGGACGAGGCGACCCGCCGGCCGGACTTCCTCAGCCACCGGTACACCGAGAACACCCGGGCGGCGTACCCGGTCGACTTCATCCCGAACTGCGAGCGGTCCGGCCGGGGCGGGCACCCGCGGAACGTCTTCTTCCTGACCTGCGACGCCTTCGGGGTGCTGCCCCCGCTGGCCCGGCTGACGCCCGACCAGGCGGTCGAGTACTTCCTGTGCGGGTACACGGCGAAGGTGGCCGGGACGGAGGCCGGGGTGACGGAGCCGACCCCGGAGTTCAGCACCTGTTTTGCGAAGCCGTTCCTGCCGCTGCCGCCCAAGCGGTACGCGGGGATGCTGCGGGAGAAGCTGGACCGGCACGGCTGCCCGGTCTGGCTGGTGAACACCGGGTGGACCGGCGGCCCGTACGGGGTCGGGCGGCGGATGGCCCTGCCGCACACCCGGGCGCTGTTGACGGCGGTGCTGACCGGGCAGTTGGCGGACGTGCCGTTCGGGACGGACCCGGTGTTCGGTCTGGCGGTCCCGGCCCGGTGCCCGGGGGTGCCGGACGGGGTGTTGCACCCGCGGGCCGCGTGGGCCGACCCGGCCGCCTACGACCGGCAGGCGGCGAAGCTGGCCGCCCTCTTCCGGGCGGAGGCGGCGAAGTACGCCTGAGCCGGTCAGACGACCGGCGGCTTGCCCAGGCTGCGGCGGATCAGGGTGAGCTGGCCGACGTGCATCGTCATGTGCAGCCCGCCGACGAAGAGCAGCCCCTCGGCCAGGTTCCCGGCGAACGGCACCTTGAACGGCATCGGCCCGGCGAGTTGGTCCGGCGGGACATTCCGCACGGCGGCGGTCGCCGCGTCGGCACAGGCGTCGAAGAACCGGAGCAGGTCGGCCGGCGGGCCGAAGTCGGGCGGCTCGCCGGCGGCCGCCAGCCCGGTCGTCTTGGCCATCTCGGGCAGCCCGTCCGGGACGGCCGGCAGGTCGGTCGCCCCGACCTTCTCGGCCACCCGGCGGAAGGTCAGGGCGAGGTGGGCGACGATCCACCCGGCGGAATTCGCCCCGGGGACCGGGGCGTGCCGGAAGTCGGCGGCCGACAGGTCGTCGGCGAACCGGTGGAGCATCCCCTTGGCGATCCGGAAGCTGGCCGCGATCACGTCGTTCGGTGTCATGGCCGGTACTCGGCGGGTGGTGGGACCGCGAGGCGATACCGGGTCGGGCCGGCCGCCTTACGGCAGCAGCTCGTCCACCGGGACGGTGCCGACGGTGACGCCGTCGAGTTCGACCGGCACGGCGGACCCGGCCGGGAAGACCCGGAGGGTGTGGTAGCGGGGGTCGTCGCCGGGGCCGGAGGGGTCGGTATGGACCTCGACCCGGCGGTCGATCAGGTTGACGATCCAGTACACCGGGATGCGGTCCCGAGCGTAGATGCGGAACTTGTCCTGTTGGACGAAGGCGAGCGACGAGTCGGCCACCTCGACCACCAGGGCAAGGTCGGCCGGGTCAGGGTGGCGGGTGAAGTACACCCGCTCGGACCCGCGCGCGACGGCCGCATCCGGTTCCGGCCGGCTGGTGGTCAAGATCGTTCCGACCTGGGCCCGCACCGTCCACCCGGGTGGGACTAGTCGGCTGACACTTTCGAGTTGCCGACTGCCCGCGCGGCGGTACTCCTGGGGGCACCGGGAGGAATCCGCCA
>JAIEQN010000543.1 GCA_019747685.1 Gemmataceae bacterium | reverse complement strand
GGCGGCCGCGGTGGGTACGGCGGCGGGGGCGGTGGCTACGGCGGGGGCGGAGGTGGGTACGGCGGTGGCGGCGGGGGTCGTGGCGGCTCCGGCGGAGGGGGCGGCGGGTACGGCGGCGGCTACGGCGGCGACCGCTACTAGCGACCTCGATGCCCGCTCGAAGCCCCGGCCCGGGGCTTCCCTCGGGTCGCCTTCCGGGCAACCGGGGCGGCTTTCGGCCGCCCCGTGGGCATGACCGGTTGACCATTCAACTCCGTCGGGGACGCCATGGCGAGCCCGATCTCCTACACGAGCGGAGGACAGACCGTCCAGGCCAAACTCTACCTGCCGCCGTCCCCGACCAAGGGCGTCGTCGTGATCGCCTACGGCATCGACGGGCTGTTCGACAACGAGCGCGGGCCGTGGGCGACGATGATCGGCGGGTACGCGGAAGACCTGGCCGGGGCCGGGGCCGTGGCCCTGATCCCCGACTACCTGGCCGCCACCGGCACCGCGCCCGGGGCCGAGGCCCTCGACACCCGGTTGGCCCGACGGGACGTGTGGGCGGCGATGATCGCGGACGCCGTCGGCCCGGCGAAGTCTTACGCGGCGGCCGGGTCCCGCGTCGGGCTGTTGGGGTTCTCGTTCGGCGGCCACCTGTGCCTGCGGGAGCGGGCCCGGGCCGACGCCCTGTCCGCCTACTTCGCCCCGGTCGAGACGGGAATCGGCCCCGCGGTGGGCGGCCGTTCGCCGTCGCACGCCGAACTCCATCACGGCGACGCGGACCGGCTCGTGGCATCGTCGGATGCGACGGCCATCGACGCAACGCTGAGGGCGGAAGGGGTCGCGACCCACCTCGACACCTACCCGGGTGCCAACCACGGGTTCGTCGGGGGCGACCCCGACAACACGGCGGCGCGGGCGCGGTCGAAGTCGGCCACGCTCGCGTTCTTCGCCGCCCACCTCTGACCGACGGAAGAACCGACGCACGGGTGAGGCGGGCGAGGAGCGGCCGACACCCCCGTCGACGCCTGGTTCGTGCTTCGAGACCGGGGTTTCGTCCGGGCCGTTGGCGCGGCCCGCGCGTCACGCCTTCGCGCCGGCCCCGGACGGCATACAATAACCTGACCGCCCGGCCCCGGCGGGTGCCGGGGACCGGGCGGTCGTTGTGCCCGCTCCCCGTACCGGAGGCCCGGCGCAGGAAATGGCCAAAGAAGAAGCCATCGAGGTCGAGGGTCGGGTCAAGGAGGCCCTGGCCAACACGCAGTTCCGGGTCGAGCTCGACATCGGCGGCGAGGTCATTGCCCACGTCGCCGGGAAGATGCGGAAGAACTTCATCCGGATCATCCCCGGGGACCGGGTGAAGGTCGAGATCAGCCCCTACGACCTGACCCGCGGGCGGATCACCTACCGGGGCCGCGGCGTCTGAAAACTTGAACAATTCCGGCCGGCCCGGCGGGTTTTTCCTTGACACCCCGTCCGGGATCGGCGACCCTAGTGCCTGTGTCGGCGGTCGGTCCAACTCGACTCGTGGCCAGGGAGGGTCACACGATGCTCATCCAGACGGAATCCAAGGCACAGGGCTGGCGGGCGGTGGCGGTCTTCGACGACCGCGGGGACGCCCTGATCTTCGTCGGCCGGTCGTCCACCCAGGTCCGCCAGGAGTACGCCGAGGCGTTCCTGGAGTTGCTCGACGACGAGGAGAAGGAGCACGTCACCGGCGTCCAGCTCCAGCAGTGGAGCGGGGCCCCGGACGCCGGCCGGTGGAACGTCAAGGCGGCCCTCAAGCTGCCGACCCCGGCGAAGGTCAAGCTCGCCGCCTGACCCCCGGGGCCACGCCCCGGACCCGTTCCACGCCCCACCAAGCCCGCCCACGTCCCGTGGGCGGGCTTGGCCATTCTGGTGGGGTGGCCCAGGCCTCCCGGCCTGTGCTTCGTGCCCGCACAGGCCGGGAGGCCTGGGCCACCAAAGCCAAACGAGCCGCCCCAACGAACCTGCCCGTCCGCCCCGCCGTCCGGTAAACTAGGGGAAGTGACGCAACGGCACCCGGGCCGCCCGCGACCGCCCGCCGGGGCGGGCCGGCGGGCTTGCACCCGGGCCGTTCCGGTCGAACAATAGTCCGTCCGCCCGGCGGCCGCCGCCCGCCCCCCGGCCCACCTCCCCCGGCCGGCCGCCCGGGACTTGCCGTCCTCCCACCAGACGTGAGGGACCGTCGATGAACTCATACGCCTCCTTGTGCGACGACTTCGGGGTGTCCGCCTACGTCCACGGCAAGCTCGACATGCCGACCGGGCGGGAAACGGTCCTCCACTTCTTCGAGGCGGTTCAGAAGGCGTTCCCGTCGATGACCGAGTTCGACCGGCGGCCGGACGGCGAGTTCATGCTCGAGGAGGACCGGGAGCCGGGCCACTACCGGTGGTGCTCGCTCGACGCCCGGCGGCTGTGCGCCGGGTACGTCAACCCGCCGGCCCTGGAGGACGCCGACGCCCACAACGAGCGGGTGCTGGAGATGGCCCCGTACCACCTCGACCTGCACGCCCTGCAGACCGAGTCGATGGACGTGCTGTACTACTTCGACTTCCTCTACCAGGGGAACCACGACGAGGTGGTGGCCGACGCCCTGGCCGGGGGCGGCCCGTTCGAGGGACTGGCGACGATCCCCGGCGGGCGGGTGCTGAACTACCAGCCGAGCCTGATGATGGCCCTGGACGAGGGGTGCCAGCTCCAGTGCCGGCTGAGCGTCGAGACCCGGACGACCCCGTACCAGGTGAAGGCGGGGAACTTCCCGGAGTCGCCGATCAGCGTCTACTTCACCGTCCGCCAGGGGTGGGCGAAGGCGCCGTACAAGACGTTCGCCGAGTCGTACCGGAACCAGCGGCGGGTGCTGGACGAGCTGGTGGACGCCTACGTCCTCCCGCACGTCATCACCCCGCTCCAGCGGGCCATCGCCGCCAAGCAGTAGCGGCCGCCCGCCCGGCCGGGTAGAGTGACGTGGGCGGCCGGGCCGCGGAGGGATGATCGATGCCGGTGACCGGCACGAACACCGAGAAGATCGACACCCTGGCCGAGTTGTTCGTCCGGCTGGAGGCGTCGTTCGCGGCCAAGTTCGACGCACTCGCGGACCAGTTCGCCGACCTGAAAGAGCAGGTCGGCGAACACCGGAAGGAAACGGCCGCCCGGTCCGACGCCCAGCGGGCCGAGACGGCGGCCAAGATCGACGGCGTCCGGGACGAGATCAACACGCTCCGCAAGGAGGCGGTCGCCCGATTCGACGGGATGCGGGACCGGTTCGACGGGATGCGGGACGGGATGGACTCGTTCCGGGAGTCCGTCACCACCAAGGTCGAGGGAGTCCGGTCGGAACTGGCCCCGCGGGTCGATACCCTCCGGGCCGACCTGATCACCCGGGTCGATGGCGTCCGGCTCGAGTTGTCGCCGAAGATCGATAGCGTCCGGACCGACCTGACCGCCAAGCTCGACTCCGGCCGGGCCGAGCTGAATCCGATGCGGGAACAGGTCGCCGCGATCCGGACGGCCGGGCTAATCGTCCAGTGGATACTGGCCCTTGCCCTGCCGGTGCTGCTCGGCCTCCAGGTCTGGATGGTCACGACCCTATTCGACCACACCCGCCGGCTCGACCGGATCGAGGTGCCGGCTGGCAAGAAGCCCTGACCCCGGCCTTCACCCGCCTTGCCCATCTCGCCGACCGGCCGGTCGGCCGGTTTTTTCGTGACGGCGGCACTGACGGTGCATTGTCACTCCCCGCCCGAAACCCACCGTCACGGAGGATGGATGATGTCCGCCGCACGGATGACCGATACCGCCCGCCTGCTCGCCGTCGTCCTGGCCCTCGGGGGCCTTGCCGCCCCCGCCCAAGCCGACCCGCCGGAGGTCGGCGCCGTCCGCGAGCTGCCCGTCGTGTCGGTGTCGCTGGCCGTCGGCAGCACCGACAAGGAGACCAAGCGGGCCGTCTACGCCCCGCCGCCCGGCTGGTACGTCCGCAGCCACCGGGTCGTGACCGCCAACCGGACCGGCTCCGTCGCCTACTCGGTCGGGACCGTCCCGGCCGGGTGGGCCTGGGTGTCCGACGAGCGGGCCGCCGCCTCCGGCAAGCTGGACGGCTCGGCCGGGCTGCAACTGCCGCACGGGCTGGCCGCCGGCGGGCAGGTGGCCGGGAGCCAGGGCGCCGCCGTCGCCGGCCGGCAGGTGACCACCGCCAGCCACCACGTCCTCGTCGTGGACGTGACCGCGAAGGGGGCCGGCCTCTGGCAGGGCGGCGGGGGCGTGGACCTGACCGTTTACGCCGAGATGGTCTATCTCGGGAAGTAGCAAGCACAGGCCGGGGGGCCTGTGCCACCAAATCCCTGCTCTGGTGGCAAAGGCCTCCCGGCCTGTGCCCCCGTCCAACGCCCCTGGTCATCCGGGGGCGTTTTCGTTTGTTCACCCCTATCTCCCCTTCCGTACTCCCACCCGAGACCCGTCGTGAGTACCACCACCCCACCCCTCTCGGCGTTCGCCCGCGGGCTGACCGCCGAGACCGCGTTCGACGTGCTGGCCGTGGCCAAGCGGCTGAAGGCCGGCGGCAAGGACGTGATCGAACTCCAGATCGGCGACAGCCCGTACCCGAGTTCGTCGTCCGCCACCCGGGCCGGGAAGGCGGCCATCGACGCCGGCCAGACCCGGTACGCCCCGTCCCTGGGGCTGCCCGAGTTCCGGGAGACGATTGCCCGGACGGTCCGGGCCGAGTTCGGTATCCCGGCCGCGGCCGAGAACGTCGTCGTCGCCCCCGGGGCCAAGCCGTTCGAGCAGTTCTTCTGCGAACTCTTCCTCGAACCCGGGGACGCCGTGTTGGTCTTCCAGCCGGCCTTCCCGACCTACGAGCCGAACATCACCCGCCGCGGGGCCCGGCCGGTGTACGTCCCGCTCCGGCAGGAGGACCAGTTCCGGCCGGGCCTCGCCGCCATCGAGCGGTTCGTGGAGTCCGACCCGAAGGCGAAGGCCATCTTCCTCAACTCGCCCCACAACCCGACCGGCGGGGTCGCCACCCGCGACGACCTGAAGGCGATCGCGGACCTGGTCCGCGGCACCGCCATCGCGGTCTTCAGCGACGAGCCGTACTGCCACATGGTCTGGGCCGGGCGGCACCACTCGCTCCTGGCCGAGCCGGGGATGTTCGATCACGCGATCGCCGCGTTCACCTTCTCCAAGAGCTACAGCATGAGCGGCTGGCGGCTCGGGTACGGGGTCACCTCGGCCCGGTACGCCGACCTGATCGGGAAGATGATCAACACCGACCTGTCGTGTACCCCGCCGTTCGTGCAGCTCGCCGGGATGGCCGCCCTCGAACACGACGCGGCCGAGCGGGACGCCACGATGGCGAAGTTCCGGGCGAAGGTCGAGCTACTGGTCGGCGAGCTGGGGAAGGTGGACGGGGTGACGGTGTTGATGCCGGCCGGGACGTTCTACGTCTTCCCCCACGTCGAGCCGATCTGCCGCCGGCTGGGGATCACCTCGCACGGGCTGGCGATGTACCTGCTCGAAGGGGCCGACGACCGGCGGGGCGTGGCCTGCCTGGGCGGCGAGTGCTTCGGAGAAGCCGGGCGGGGGTTCCTGCGGTTCAGCTGCGCCGAGCCGGACGACCGGCTGGTTGAGGCGGTGAAGTTCCTGGCCGACGCCGTCACCCGGGCCGACCGGGTCCGGGCCTACCTCGACGCCAACTCGAAGTACCGCCTCGGCCCGGCGTGAGCCGCCTCAACGGGCGTCGGTCGGCGGGTCGTTCGCCGGCCGACCCCACCCGACTTCACGGACGGTGACGTACAGCCCGGCGACGGCCGCCGCCAGGACGGCCCCGGCCAGCAACAGCCCGAGGTCACGCCGGAACGAGTGGCGGGGGGCTGGGGTGGATGCTGGGGCCGGCCCCGCCGCCGGCGGAGGTTCGGCCGGCGGAGTGGTCTGCGGCCGGACCCGTTCGGTCGCCAGGCCGGACATCGGCGGGGTCGAGGGCGGTGGGGTCGGCCGGGGCGGCCGCGGCCGGGGCGTCGGGGTGGCGACCGCCCTCGGGATGACGGTCCGCCCGGACGACGGCGGCGGGATCGGGGACAGCCCGAGCAGGTACGTCCCGGGGTTCGCCGGCGGCATCAGCTCGGCCGCCGGCGGCCCCGGCCGGGGGACCGACCACAGCCCCAGCACCTCGGCCACCTCGCCCGGCGTCTGGAACCGCTCGGCCGGGTCCTTGGCCAGCATCCGGTCGACGATCTCGTCCACCGCGTCGGGCACGTCCGGCCAGGAGTCCCTGACCCGCGGCGGGGTCCGCGACTGGTGCCACAACAGCTTCTGGGTGAACGACCCGTCCTCCCACAGGAGCTTCCCGGTCAGCACGAAGTAGAAGGTGCAGCCGAGGCTGTAGATGTCGGCCCGGATGTCCACCCCGCTGCTGTCGATGGCCTGCTCGGGGGAGATGAAGTCGGCGGTGCCGAGGACGGCCTGGCCGTCGTACCGCTCGGTGATCGACAGGTTCCGGGCGGTGTCGAGCTGGAACCGGGCCAGCCCGAGGTCGAGCAGCTTGACCACCCCGGCCCGGTCGACCAGGACGTTCCCGGGCTTGATGTCCCGGTGGACCAGCCCGATCTCGTGGGCGTGTTGCAGCCCGAGGGCCGCCTGCCGGATGTAGTCGCACGCCTGCGGGACGGGCAGGGGGCCGGCCCCCTGCACCAGCCGGTGCAGGTCGGCCCCGTCGACGAACTCCATCACCAGGAACGGGACGTTCCCGGCCCAGTCCAGGTCGTACACCCGGGCGATGTTCTTGTCGTCCAGGGCGGCGGCCGCCTTGGCCTCCCGGAAGAACCGCTCGACCGCCCCGGCCGGGGGGGCCGCCTTCCCCCCGTCCCCGAGCAGCTTGACCGCCACCAGCTTGTGCAGGATCAGGTGCTCGCACAGGAACACCTTGCCCATCCCGCCGGCCCCGATCGGCTCGAGGACCTTGTACTTGTCGCCGAGGAAGAACCCCTTGTGCTTGCCGCGGACGAGCTGGGCGGCCTGGAACCGGGTGAGGAGCCGGTCCCGGACGAGCTGGTGGGCCAGCCGCTCGCCGACCGGCCGGGCCGGGTCGCCGGGCGGGTCGAGGTCGCGGTACGCGGCCAGGTGGTCGGCCGGGAGCAGGCCGCTCCGCTCGACCAGGTCGAGGAAGGTGGTGGCCGTCCGGGCGGGTGGCATGACCGCGGCCCCCAGGCCGGTAGACCGGGCGGACGCCTCCCGCCCGGAACCTTCAGGGTACACCGGATCGGGCCGGCCGGGGAGGAGGAAAACCGGGACGGGGTGCTGGCGGGCCGGGGGCGTGAGCGACCGGAGGATCGGAACTCCGGTCGCTCACG
>JAIEQN010000744.1 GCA_019747685.1 Gemmataceae bacterium | reverse complement strand
CAGGCCCGGTCGCGTGAGTCGGCCGGGACGTAATTCTCCCGGGCCCACCGGCGGAGCCGGAATTCCTCGATCGGGTCCACGTCCGCGAGTAAGCCGCTGCCCATGACACCACCCGGGAAGTCCGCCCTGGAAGGGCGGAGGGAGAGGGCCTGCCGACCGTCCGGCAGCGCTGGCCGTTATAGTGACCGATCCCAGATCGGCAACCGGCCTCTCATTATTTAACGGCCCGCTTCCCACCCGGCCGGCTTAGACCCCCTGGGCGACCAGCTTCGCCTCCCGCTCGGTCTCGTTCCGCAGGTAGCGGACGACCGCCTCCTGCCCGGGCTTGAGCTTGGCGACCGCCTGTTGGAACTCCTCCGGGCTGTTCACCTCCTCGCCGTTGACCGACAGGATCACGTCCCCCGGCTGGGCCCGGCCGGTGTCCGGGTCCCGGCGGACGCCCCGGAGCTTGGCCTTATCGGCCGGCCCGCCGGCGACCACGTCGGCGACCATCACCCCCTGCTCGTACCCGGCCCGGCGGAGCCGCTTGTGATCATAGAGCCGCACCCCCAGGTCGGGCTTCACCAGCCGGCCGGTCCGGATCACCTCGGTCACCACCCGGTTAACCGTGTCCGACGGGATGGCGAACCCGATCCCGACGTTCCCGCCGTTGGGGGTGGAGATCGAGGCGTTCACGCCGACCAGTTGGCCGGCCTTGTTCAGCAGCGGCCCGCCGCTGTTGCCCGGGTTGATCTGGGCGGTGTGCTGGACCGCCCCGGGGATGGCCGACCCGGTCGGGGCCTCAATAGCCCGGTCGAGGTTGCTGATGATGCCGGCGGTGAGGGTCAGGGACAGCCCGAACGGGTTGCCGATGGCGAACACCTTCTGGCCGACCTTGAGGTCCGCCGAGGTGGCCACCGGGACCGGGTGGACGCCGTCCGGCGGGTCGATCTGGACGACCGCCAGGTCGAAGTCCGGGGCCGCCCCGACCAGCCGGGCCGGGTGGGCAGTGCGGTCGGCCAGGACCACCCGGATGCCCATGTTCGGCCGCCGCAGGGCGTCCTGGACGACGTGGAAGTTGGTGACGATCCGGCCGTCGGCGTCCCAGAAGAAGCCCGACCCGGTCCCGGTCTGTTGTTCGAGCAGCCGGTCGGCGTACCGGTCCCGGGACTGGAGGACGGTGTCGACGTTGACCACGCTCGGCTTGAGGCCCTCGTACAGGGCGTTCGCCTCGACCTCCTCGGCGTCGAGCGGGCCGTTGGCGACCGCCTCCCGGGGATGTACGTCGGGGTTGGTGACCGGGGCGGCGGTCTGGCCGTACCGGTTGAACAGCCTCCCGCCGGCCCACGCCCCGACCGCCCCGGCCCCGACGGCGAAGGCCAGGAGCAAGAGGAGGACGCCCGGGCGGAGGCCGACCGCCGGCTCGGCCGGGCGGGGCCGCCGCGGCCGGGGGTACTCGTCGCCGTAGGGGGGGTCGTAGTCGGGCATGGCACGTCCTCGGAACCGGTCTGGGCACATTCTAGCGCCTGCCGGGTGTCCGCGGGGCGGTTTGTGGCCGCCCGCCGTCGCACCGCCGGGTCCCGGACGGTTAGACTAAGGTGGGGCGCGATACGGTTCCGGAGGGCGGGCCATGCGGATGATCGCGGCGGCGGTGCTGGCGGCGGGCGGCCTCGGCCTGGCGGCCCGGGCGGACGACAAGCCGCTGGACCGGGCCCTGGTGGACAAGCGGGCGGCGAAGGCGGCCTACGACACCGCCCTGCTCGGGTCGGAGCTGTGGAAGGCCGGGAACTACGAGGGCTGCTTCCGGCTGTACCAGGGGAGCCTGATGGGCCTGCGGCCGATGCTCGACCACCGGCCGAAGCTGATGGGGTCGGTGCTGGAGGCGCTGAACCGGGCGGACCGGATGCGGCCGGAGGAGGGGGCGTTCGTGCTGCGGGCGGCGCTGGACGCGATCCGGAAGGAGACCGCGGCCCCGCCGCCGAAGCCGCTGTGGGACCGGCTGGGTGGGGAGAAGACGGCCCGGGCGGTGGTCAAGGACTTCGTCGACGCCGCCCTGAAGGACCCGAAGGCCGACCTCTCCCGGGGCGGGAAGTACAAGTGGGAGGGGAAGGACCGGGAGCGGCTGGAGCAGGTGATGGTCGAGATACTCAGCGACTACACCAACGGGCCGCTCAAGTACACCGGGCCGGGGCCGGACGAGGTGATGGCCGGGACGAAGATCACCGACGACGAGTTCCGGGTGATGGGCCAGCACCTCGTGGTCGCCCTGAAGGCCCACAAGGTGTCGGACGAGGACGCGACCGCGGTGCTGGAGCGGCTCGGCCGGCTGAAGCCGTACGTCGTCGGGAAATGACCCGGCTGTTCAGTCCTCGTCGGGAAGGTCGGTCCACGTGACCGTGAGGACGTGCAACGCCGTTTCGTCCTGGGAATACTGGAAGATGACCGTGAAGAACCAACGGCCGCCGGCCGAATCGACAGCCTGGAAGTGGTAGAGCTGGCCGCGGGGCGGGAACGGCGGCGAGGCGACCGGCACGCTGGCGGCGGTCGGCGAAGCCCCAACCGGGTCAGGTTCTGGCCGAACGCCCCGACCAGGTCCGTGGCAGGCCGGCCAGGCGGCCGGCCGCTCGCTCGGAGTGGACGAGCTGGTACGTCATGGCCGGGACCGGAGCCGGGCCATTAACTCGTCGTGCTCGACCACCTGCCCCGCCTCGACCTGGGCCGCAGCCGCCCACACCTCGGCCGGGTCGACCCCGGGGATGTGGGTGACCGGGGTCGGTGAACCGCGGTAGGAGACGACCGCCTCCTCCAGCAGCACCAGCGGGTCCCGGCCGGTGCGAGCCGCCAAGTCCAGCAAGGCCGCCCGGGCGGTCGGGCTCAGCGTGAGCGTCTCCGGCATCGCCGACCTCCCGGTCCTTAACCGTCCATCCAGTTCTCGAACCGCAGGCCCGGGACCCGCTCGAAGTCCTGCCGGTTGGCCGTCAGCAGGAGGGCGTCGTTGGCCAGGACGATGGCGGCGATCTTCTTGTCCGACGCCCGCAGCCGCACCCCGCTGAGCCCGTCGAACCGCTCGGCGGCCAGGTCGTCGAACAGGACGATCCCGAACCCGCCGAGGAAGTCGAACAGTTCGGCGAGTTCCCGGTACGCCCGCACCTGCCGTCGGACGAGCCGCTCCTTGGCGAGACTCGCCAACCACCCCCGCATCTGCTCCTCGGCCGTCACGATCGAGGTGGTGGGGCGTTCGCCGGCCGCCCGGAGCCGCCCGCGGAGCCGGTCGCACCGCTCGGTCCCGGGGTACTTCAGGACGCTCACGTGGTCGGTGTCGAGGATGGTCACGGGGTCGGCCCCTCGTCGGCCGGTTCGTACGGCTCGGCCTCGCGGACCGACCGCCCCTCGGCGTCGATCTGCTTCTGGAACTCGGGGTCCTTGAACATGCCGACCACCCCCTCCCAGTCGCGCCGCGGGGGGATGACCCGGCACGTCTCCACGTGGTCTTCCAACTTCTTCTCCAGCGCTTCCATGCGCCGGGCCAGCGTCTCCAGTGTCAACTCGGCCATGTTCGCCTCCGGAAACGTCGGTGCGGACGCCGTGCATTGTACACGACGCCCGCACCCCGGTTCGGGTTCGACAAGCCACTATCCGACCGCCCCGGCCCCGTCGGTCGTGAACGCCAACCGGTCCCGGGACGGGTCGTAGTCGGCCGTCACCGTCATCCCGTCCCGGACCTCGCCGGTCAACAGCATCCGGGCCAAGGGCGTCTCCACCTCCTTCTGGAGCGTCCGCTTGAGCGGCCGGGCGCCGTAGGCCGGGTCGTACCCGAGCGACACGATCTGCTTCTTGGCCACGTCCGTCAGGACCAGCTTGACCTTCCGGTCCGCCAGCCGCTGCCGCAGCCGGCCGAGCTGAATCTCCACGATGTCCGCCAACTGCTTCTCGGTCAGGGTGTGGAACACCACGACCTCGTCCACCCGGTTCAGGAACTCCGGCCGGAACCCCTTGCGGAGTTCGTCCAGCACCGCCGCCTTCATCCGGTCGTAAATCTCCCCGTTGTGGCTGCCCTTGTACTGGAGGATCCGCTGGCTGCCGACGTTCGAGGTCATGATGACGATGGTGTTCTTGAAGTCCACCGTCCGCCCCTGGCCGTCGGTCAGCCGGCCGTCGTCCAGCAGTTGCAGCAGGACGTTGAACACGTCCGGGTGGGCCTTCTCGATCTCGTCCAGGAGGAGTACACAGTACGGCCTCCGGCGGACGGCTTCGGTCAACTGCCCGCCCTCCTCGTACCCGACGTACCCCGGCGGGGCCCCGACCAGCCGGCTGACGGCGTGCTTCTCCATGTACTCGGACATGTCGACCCGCACCAGCGCCCGCTCGTCGTCGAACAGGAACCCGGCCAGGGCCCGGGCCAGCTCCGTCTTCCCGACGCCCGTGGGGCCGAGGAAGATGAACGACCCGATCGGCCGGTTCGGGTCCTTCAACCCGCTCCGGGCACGGACCACCGCCTCGGCCACGGCGTCGACCGCCTCGTCCTG
The DNA here is from genome assembly GCA_019747685.1 of Gemmataceae bacterium. Taxonomy (GTDB): domain Bacteria; phylum Planctomycetota; class Planctomycetia; order Gemmatales; family Gemmataceae; genus Urbifossiella. Next base: position 2,826 of record JAIEQN010000744.1, on the reverse strand, counting down.
GCCGATGACCCGCTTGTGCAGCTCGTCGGCGAGGTGGAGGAGCTTCTCCTTCTCGCCTTCGAGCAGCCGGGTGACCGGCACGCCGGTCCACCGGCTGACGATGGCCGCGATCTCCTCCTCGCCGACCTCCTCCTTGACCAGCCGGTCGTCCTTGTGCTGGTCGGCCGTCTGCTCGGCCGCCTGGAGCTTCCGCTCCAGGTCCGGCAGGGTCCCGTACTTGAGTTCGGCGGCCCGGTTCAGGTCGTACTGCCGCTCGGCCCGGGCGATGTCCGTCTTCACCTGCTCGATCTGCTCGCGGAGCGTCCGGAGCTGCTGGACGCCCTGCTTCTCGGCCTGCCAGCGGGCCTTCATGGCGTCGGCCTCGGCCTTCAGGTCCGCGAGTTCCTTCTCCAGCTTGTCGAGCCGGTCCTTCGACGCCCGGTCGGTCTCCTTCTTCAGCGCCTCCCGCTCGATCTCCAACTGCATCACCCGCCGGCTGATCTCGTCGAGTTCCGTGGGCATGCTGTCGATCTCGGTCCGGACCTTGGCCGCCGCCTCGTCCACGAGGTCGATGGCCTTGTCCGGCAGGAACCGGTCGGCGATGTAGCGGTTCGACAGGACGGCCGCCGACACCAGGGCCGCGTCCTTGATGCGGACGCCGTGGTGGGCCTCGTACCGGTCCTTCAGCCCGCGGAGGATGCTGATGGTGTCCTCCACGCTGGGCTGGTCCACGAACACCGGCTGGAAGCGGCGTTCCAGTGCCGCGTCCTTCTCGATGTGCAGGCGGTACTCGTCGAGCGTCGTGGCCCCGATGCAGTGCAGCTCGCCCCGGGCGAGCATCGGCTTGAGCAGGTTGCCGGCGTCCATCGCCCCCTCGGCCTTGCCCGCCCCGACGATGTTGTGCAGCTCGTCGATGAACAGCAGGATTTGCCCCTCGGACGACGTGACCTCCTGGAGAACGGCCTTGAGCCGCTCCTCGAACTCGCCCCGGTACTTGGCCCCGGCGATCAACGCCCCCATGTCCAGGGCCACGACCTTCTTGTCCTTCAGCCCCTCCGGTACGTCGCCCCGGACGATCCGCTGGGCCAGCCCTTCCACGATCGCGGTCTTGCCCACGCCGGGCTCGCCGATCAGCACCGGGTTGTTCTTCGTCCGGCGGGACAGCACCTGGATGACCCGGCGGATCTCCTCGTCCCGGCCGATGACCGGGTCGAGCTTGCCGCGGCCGGCCAACTGCGTCAGGTCGCGGCCGTACTTCTCCAGCGCCTGGTACGTCCCCTCGGGGTTCTGGGTGGTGACGCGCTGGTTGCCGCGGACCTCCTTCAGGGCGGCCAGCAACCGGTCGCGGGTGACGCCGAACTCCTTCAGCGTCTTCCCGGCCGGGCCGGTGTCGTCCGTCATGGCCAGGAGCAGGTGCTCGACCGAGACGAACTCGTCCTTCAGCTTCTTGGCCTCGGACTCGGCGGCGTCGATCAGCTTGGTGAACCGGCCGGTCGGGTAGAACCGGTCGGGCGGGCCGTCCGGGGTCGAGACCTTGGGCAGCTTCTCCAGGTCCCGCTGGACCTTGATCGTCAGGGCGTCGACCGACACCCCGGCCTTGTTCAGGACGGCGGCGGTTAGCCCCTTCTCCTGGTCGAGCAGCGACAACAGGACGTGTTCCACGTCGATCTGCTGGTGGTGGAGCCGGGCGGCCAGCTTCTGGGCCCCGGCCAGGGCTTGTTGGGCTTTCTCAGTGAAGCGGTTCAGGTCCATGCGTGTTCTCCCGTGTCGGTGCCCGGGCGGGTCCCGCCGGGGCCGCCGGGGCTATTATGCGGATGGTGGTGGGTGCGTACCCCGGCCGAGGGGTGCGGGCGCAGGCCGGGTCCGATCGACCGGTTAGAGAGGGCCAACGGCCCGAAGGGTGCGGCGGGCGGGAACATCGGCTACCGCCGGCGGATCGCCAAGACCTTCGTCGGTCCTATCAAGTTCATTGGTTCGGCCGCAGGGTGTGTGGGTTGCCGAACCAAACCAATCCGGGGTCAGCCGGACAGAGACGCGAGTTCGGCCCGGAGGTTGGCCCGGGCGGCGGCCTCGCCCTCGGCGGCCATCAGGTCGGTCCGGAACAGCCGGGGGCGGGCCAGGAAGTGCTCGATCACCCTCGCCCGGCCGGCCCGGTAGTCGGCGTCCGGGACCCAGGCGTACTCCCGCCGGATGGCCGCGGCGTACCGCTGGTAGCGCTCCGGCGACGCCCCCAGGATGGCCAGGTCGGCGTCGAGCAGGACGGCCGTCTCCCGGTCGCCGGCCGGTTCGGACCCGGCCAGGTGGGCGGTCGCCCGGACCAGCCGGCCGACCCGCTCGAGGTCCGACCGGGGCACCCCGACCGGGCCGAGCAGGTCGGCCGCCAGTTCGGCGCTGCGGTCCTCGTTGTCCCGGGCCCGGGGGTCGTAGACGGCGTCGTGGAACCAGACGGCCAGTTGCAGGGCCGACGGGTCGTCGGCCAGCCCGACCAGCCGGGACACCACCCGGAGCATGTCGGCGACGTGTTCGAGGTTGTGGTAGTGCCGGTCCGGGGCCGAGTAGGCGGCCACCAGCACGTCGAAGGCCGGGTAGGCGTCGGCCGGGGCGACCCCGTACCGCTCTAGGAGCTTCGCCCAGCCCCGCTGGAGCGGGTCGAGTCGTTCCGGCGGGTACATGGGGACCCCTGGACCTGTGCCGCCCGGGCCGAAGTCCGGTCGTTGCAGGAAACCTGCGGCGGCGGCTAAACTGTAGAGCACGATCCGGCCCGGTGCGCCGCCCAGGATTCCGATGACGGCCCCCCCACCCCCGCCCGCCGCGGCCGCCCCGCCGGACCCGGCCCCGCGGCCCCGG
>JAIEQN010000783.1 GCA_019747685.1 Gemmataceae bacterium | reverse complement strand
GTGATCCGCGTCGGGCACAGCCCGGACCCGGACGACGCCTTCATGTTCCACGCCCTGGCGAACGACAAGATTCCCACCGGCGGCCTGAAGTTCGTCCACGAACTCCAGGACATCGAGACGCTCAACCGCCGGGCGTTGAAGGGCGAGCTGGAGGTGTCGGCCGTCAGCCTCCACGCCTACAGCTTCCTGCTCGACAAGTACGCCCTGCTGCCGACCGGGTGCAGCATGGGCGACCGCTACGGCCCGATGGTCGTCACGCGGAAGCCCATGAAGGTCGAGGACCTGCCGGGCGTCAAGATCGCCGTCCCGGGTACCCTGACCACCGCCTTCCTAACGATCAAGCTATTGTTCGATTCTTTCGGGGCGGCCGACAAGCTGACCTATGACGTGGTCCCGTTCGACGGGATCATCCCGGCGGTGGCGGCCGGGAAGTACGACGCCGGCCTCATCATCCACGAGGGCCAACTGACGTTCCGCAACCAGGGGCTGCACCTGGCCGTGGACCTGGGCGTCTGGTGGCAGGACCGGACCGGGCTGCCGCTGCCCCTGGGCGGGAACGTCGTCCGCAAGGACCTCGGGCGGGAGACGATGGCCGAGGTCAGCCGGCTCATCCGGGAGAGCATCCGGTACGGGCTGGCCCACCGCCGGGAGGCCCTGGATTACGCCCTGAGGTACGCCCGGGACATGGAAGTCGACCTCGCGGACCAGTTCGTCGGCATGTACGTCAACGACTGGACGCTCGACTACGGCGACCGGGGCCGGGCCGCGATCCGCAAGCTCCTCGCCGAGGGCTACCGGGCCGGGGTCATCCCGGAGCCGGTGGAGGTGGAATTCGTCTCTTGAAAGTGTGAGTGGCTAGTGTGAGTGTGAGTGAAGGAAGTCCGCGGGCAACGGGGACGCACCGGTCTTCACTCACACTCACACTAGCCACTCACACTAGCCACTCACACTTCCCGATGCGGAGCCTCTACACCTTCGACACCCCGCCCGGGCCGTGCTCGTACCTGCCGGGGCGGGCGTCGTCGCTGCGGTACGAGTACGTCCGCACCCTCACCCCGGCCGAGTACCAGGACCGACTCTTGGCCGGGTGGCGGCGGTTCGGGCACGCCCTGTTCCGGCCCGTCTGCCCGTCCTGCCGGGCGTGCCAGTCGTTGCGGGTGCCGGTGGCCACCTTCCGCCCGGACCGGAGCCAGCGGCGGGCGTGGGCGGCCAACGCCGACCTCGAACTGACGATCGGCGGGCCGAGCGTCACCGAGGAGAAGCTCGACCTGTACGACCGGTTCCACGCCGCCCAGGCCGGGCGGGTCGGGTGGACCGACCACGGCCCGAAGGACCCGGCCGAGTACGCCGGGTCGTTCGTCGCCAACCCCCTCCCGGCCGAGGAGTGGCAGTACCGGCTGGGTGGCCGGCTGGTCGGGGTGGGCTACGTCGACGTGGTCCCGGCCGGGCTGTCGGCCGTCTACTTCTTCCACGACCCGGACGAACGCAAACGCTCGCTCGGGACGTTCAACGTCCTGTCGGTGATCGGGTCGGCGGCCGCCCGGGGCCTCCCCCACGTCTACCTGGGGTATTACGTGGAGGGGTGCCGGTCGCTGGCGTACAAGGCCCGGTTCCGGCCGAACGAGGTGCTCGGGCCGGACGGGGAATGGGCCCGCGGCCCCGAATAAACCCCCTGCCCACCGCCCCACCCCGCGGGCGAGCCGGGAGCGTGAGCGACCGGAGGGTCGTCCGGCTCCGGTCGCTCACGCTCCCGGCTCGCCACCAGGGGAGGGGTCTCTTCCGTCCGGGTTCGACTTCCTATCCTACCCGCAACCCGCGCGAACCGGCCGGCCGGCCGGTGCGTATGCGGTACTGTCCCCCGATTCGCGCCGCCCCGAGACCGCACATGGCCGCCGACTATGTGGTCGAAACCCGCAGCCTGACCAAGGTCTACCGGGACTTCTGGGGGCGGAAGAAGAAGACCGCCCTGAACGCCCTCGACCTGACCATCCACAAGGGCGAGATCTTCGGCCTGCTCGGGCCGAACGGGTCCGGCAAGACGACCACCATCAAGCTCCTCTTGGGCCTCCTGTTCCCGACCGCCGGGGACGCCTTCGTGTTCGGCGAGCCGGCCGCCAAGGTCGAGAAGAACGAGCGGATCGGCTACCTCCCGGAAGAGAGCTACCTGTACCGGTTCCTCAACGCGGAAGAGACCCTCGACTTCTACGGCCGGCTCTTCGACATCCCGGCCGAGGTCCGGCGGGACCGGGCGGCCAAGCTGATCGAGATGGTCGGGCTGGGGGCCGACAAGAAGCGGATCCTGCGGGAGTACTCGAAGGGGATGCGGCAGCGGATCGGGCTGGCCCAGGCCCTCATCAACGACCCGGAATTGGTCATCCTGGACGAGCCGACCAGCGGCCTCGACCCGCTCGGCACCCGGTGGATGAAGGACCTGATCCTGGACCTCCGGCGGCAGGGGAAGACGGTCCTGATGTGCAGCCACCGGCTGGACGACGTGCAGGACGTGTGCGACCGGATCGCCATCCTGTACAACGGCGACCTCCAGACGCTCGGCAAGGTGTCCAACCTGTTGGAGGACGCCAACCGGCTCGAGCTCCGGGCCCGGGACGTGAAGGAGACGCCCGAATTGCGGGCCGACCTGGAGGCCGTCTTCCGCAAGTACGGCGGCCGGCTGGAGGCGGTCGGCCACCCGACCACGACGCTCGAAGACCTGTTCCTGCGGATCGTCGAGGAGTCGAAGGCCCGGCCGGGCCGCCGCTACCTGCCCCCGGCCGAGACCGCCGCCAGCGGGCGGTAGATGACGAGCACCGGCAGGAATGCCGGTGCCACCGAGCACACTGGTTTTGGTGGCACCGGCAGGAATGCCGGTGCCGCACAGGCCGGGAGGCCTGTGCCACCGAAGAGGAAAAAGGGCCCACCCGTGACGCCGCTGTTCGGGATTCTGCAACTCGACCGGGGCGAGCCGCTCGGGTTCGCCAACGTCTCGGGGCTGGTCCAGGCGTGGCTCCAGGACGCCGGCGGGTTCGCCGCCGTCGGGCTGGTCGTCTACCTCCTGTACGCCCTGTCCGTCCCGACCGACAAGTCCCAGTCGGAGCGGCTGCGGGTCCCGGTCAGCACCTGGATGCTGGCCATGGCCGCCCTCGCCCTGGTCTGCTACGCCGGGGTGCTGGCCCTGCTGGTGCTGGGCAAGGGCGGGTCCCCGGAGCCGCCCCCGCCGCCCCCCGGGGCGGCCGCCGTCACCCCCCCGACGGTCTGGCACCCGGAGCCCCGGCCGGTCCTCCTGATGGTCGCCGGGCTGTTCGCCGTCCTGGGGATCGCCGAGCCGTTCGTCCGCGACCTGGTGCTGGTCCGGGGCCGGCGGGTGTGGGCCCTGGCCAAGCTCGGGTTCAAGGAGGCGGCGGCCAGCCGGCTGTACTGGGTGTTCCTCCTGGCCCTCCTGCCGTTCCTGTTCCGGAACGTCTGGTCGGCCGGGGTCCGGCCGGTCGACGAGTTCCGCAACCTGGTCGGGGTGACCACCCTGGTCGAGACGGTCCTGGTCCTGGCGGTCGGGCTAATCCTGGCCGCGTTCAGCCTGCCGACGGACATCAAGAACCAGACCATCCACACCGTCCTGACCAAGCCGGTGCTGCGGTTCGAGGTGGTCCTCGGCCGGTTCCTCGGGTACGTCGGGCTGATGACCCTGGCCCTGGCCGCGATGACCGCCGCCAGCCTGGTCCTGATCAACGCCGCGAACATCAACGAGAAGGCCGAGGCGGAGACGGCCAAGGCCCGGGTCCCGGTCCGCGGGAAGCTCGACTTCAAGAGCCGCAAGGCCGACTTCGAGGGGACGAACGTCGGCCGGGAGTTCGACTACCGGAAGTACATCGCCGGGCACCCGGACTCGCCCCAGCGGGCCGTCTGGTCGTTCGCCCGGGTGCCGGCGGCGGCCCTCAACCCGCCCGGCGACTTCATCCCGGTCGAGTTCACCTTCGACATCTTCAAGATGACCAAGGGGGAGGAGAACCGGGGGGCCAAGGTGGTGTTCCGGTTCGTCACCCACAACTGCCCGCAGGCCCCGCCCGAGCCGAACCAGCGGGGCAACTGGCAGTGGGCCGACCGGCAGCCGGACGCCGCCGGGAAGACCCCCGAGCAGCGGTACCAGGCGGCGGTCGAGGAGTACCGCCAGCAGGGGGTGAACCCGGCCCTGGCGACCCCGGCCGACCCGAAGGGGTGGGCGGCGGTGAACGACCTGGCCGAGCGGTTCGGGTTCTACGAGATTCCGGACAAGGAAGTCTTCGACTACGCGGTGATGGGGGTGGACGTGCCGGCCGGGCTGTTCCGCAACGCCCGCAAGAACGACCCGCCGGTGGTCGACGGCAAGCCGGCCCCCCGGGTCCAGGTGTACGTCAAGTGCGAGAGCCCCGGGCAGATGCTCGGGATGGCCGAGCCCGACCTGTACCTGCTGGAGAGCACCCTGCCGTTCAGCCTGAACTTCGTCAAGTGGGCGGCCGGGCTGTGGTGCAAGCTGTGCGTGGTGGTCGGGGTGGCGGTCGCCTGCAGCACCTACCTGAGCGGGGTGCTCAGCCTCCTGACCACCCTGATCGTGTACTGGCTGGGGACGATGACCGAGTTCCTGAACGACCTGGCCCTGAACCGGAGCGTCGGCGGCGGGCCGTTCGAGAGCATGTCCCGGCTGGTCCGGGCCGAGTCCCCGACCGCCCCGCCGTCCGAGACCGGCGGGGCCCAGGTGGTCCAGGCGTTCGACCGGTTCTTCGCCTGGGTCGTCCGCCGCATCCAGAACGTCGTCCCGGACGTGGAGTCGTTCACCTGGACCAACTTCGTGTCCGAGGGGTTCAACGTGAGCGGGGAGTACCTGGTGGTCAACCTGCTCACCCTGGTCGGGTACCTGGTCCCGTGGTTCGTCCTGGCCTACTACCTGCTGAAGTCCCGGGAAGTGGCGTCGTAGGAGTTTCGAGTTTCGAGTTTGAAGTTTCGAGTTCGGCCTCCCCCCGACCGCGGGGTGGCGTGAACATCGAGGCACGAAACACCCCGCGCACGCCCGCGACGTACTGAAACCAGGACTCGAAACTTCAAACTCGAAACTCGAAACTTCCCATGAACCCGTTCCAGAAGGCGTCGGCCCGGCGGAAGGCGTTCTACCTGGCCGCCATCCTGGCCCTGTTCACCGTCAGCATCTTCTACCGCGGGCTGGAGGCCAAGACGGCCGACGGCAACTCGTACGTCTGGGTCCCGTTCGGCCGGGACGACCAGCCGGGCGGCCCCGGGTCGGCCGCCCGGGCGACCATCCTCAGCCAGGCCCGCCGGCACGACCTGCGGGAGCTCGAGCAGGGGGACCCGGAGCTGGCCGGGATGACCGCCCGGCAGCTCCTGACCGGCAGCCGCGGGTTCGCCGTCGCCTACCTGTGGCACCAGGCGATCGACAAGCAGAAGCGGAACGACTTCCACGAGATGGAGCTGCTGGTCCGGCAGGTCACCGCCCTGCAGCCGAACTTCCTCACCCCGTGGCTCTTCCAGAGCTGGAACGTCAGCTACAACGTGTCGGTCGAGATGCACGGGCTGGGGGACATGTACTTCTACATCGCCCGCGGGATCGAGCTGGCGGCCGAGGGCGAGCGGCGGAACAAGCGGTCCCCGGACATGCGGTACTGGATCGCCTTCTACTACCAGAACAAGTTCGGGGTGGCCGACCAGGTCCAGACCCTCCGGTGCCTGTACCAGCTCTCCTGCATCCCCCCGGCCGAGCGGGACCCGAAGGGGCTGTGCGCCCCCGGGACGACCGACGAGGACCTGGCCGCCGGCCGGTTCGAGGTCGACCCGGCCGCCTTCCTCGACTTCTGCAAGAAGCACCCGCACCTGGTCCGCCGGCTCCGCGGGGAGGAGCGGCGGGACAAGGACAAGGACCCGCAGAAGGCCGGGAGCGACACCCTCCGGACCCGGACCCCGCCGGACGTGGTCGAGTTCCTCCGGGCCAACCGGACGGTCCCGTCCCGGTTCAAGGGGGCCGGGGAGCTGGCCGACCCGCTCAAGCAGTTCCCGGTCCTCCCGCCGCGGTTCAACGAGGGGCCGGACGAGGCGTACCCGGGGACGCCCCCGGGGGACGACGGGTTCACCGCGTTCGGGGCCGCCCGGGCGTGGTTCGCCTACGCCAACACCCTGGTCCCGCCCCAGCCCCGGGACGAGGCCGGTAACCCGCTCCCGTGGGGCACCCCCCGGCCGGGGACCGGGTGGGGCGAGTACAACCCCCGGGAGTACCGGGTCCCCCGGTCCCCGATGCTGGTCATCTTCAAGCTGGCCCCGGCCCGGGCCCAGACGTACCAGGCCGAGATGGAGGGGAAGGACGGGTGGTTCGACGCCGCCGGGTGGGAGGTGGACGCGGCGGTGGACGAGTCCGACGCCTGGTTCACCGAGCCGGCCCCGGGGGGCGGGCGGCGGAAGGTCCCGCAGGTCCTCGGGACGGACAAGCCGTGGTCGCTCTTGGCCTGGCAGGAGGCGGCCCGGCTGTGGCGGAAGCTGGGGGAGGACAACGGGCTGGTGCTGACCGACAGCCGGCTGCGGAACCTCCGGGAGGAGGCCGGGGTGCCCCCGGGCTCGCCCGACCCGGGGATGCTCCCGCCCGACCTGCCGCCCGAGGTGCTGGCCGACCCGGCCGTCCTGGTCCGGTGGCGGGCGACCGGGGCCCTGTTCTTCCGCAACTCGAACCGCCAGGTGACCAACCTGCCGTACTACGTGGCCCAGTCCGAGGCCGAGTCCAAGCCGGAGACGGTGGCCGCCCGGAAGGCCCTGTGGCAGGCCGACCTGGCCCGCCGGGCCGGCAACCGGGTGGAGGCCATCAAGCTGTACCAGGACGGGCTCGGGCGGTGGAAGCAGGTGCTCCTGGACAACCCCGGGTTCCACCGCCCGGAGCGGTCCGACCGGACCGAGGAGGAGACCTACGAGTACGAGCTGGAGTACCTCCGGCTGATCGCCCAGGACGACCCGGCGGTCCGGGCCCGGGCCCAGGCCGAGTTCGCCAAGGAGGCCGACCGGGCGGCCCTGGTGCTGCCGGCGGCGGTGGCCGCCGCCCCGGCCATCCCGGCCGACGCCCGCCAGGACTGGTACACCCTGGTGGCCGAGAAGTACTTCTCCCCGTTCGCCCAGCCGATGCCGGCCGACCTGACCGACGGCCGGGCCGGGTCCCCGTGGGTCCAGGAGGCGGTCAAGGACTCGGTCCTGATCCGGCAGGGGATCCACCGGCGGTCGCCGATGGCCGGGGCCCCGCCGGGGATGGGGCCCGGGATGATGCCGGGCGGCCGCCGCCCGCCCGGGCCGGGCGGCCCGGCCCAG
>JAIEQN010000454.1 GCA_019747685.1 Gemmataceae bacterium | reverse complement strand
GGCGGGCCGCCGCCCCGGCCGGCTCCGGCCGGGGAGCCAGGTACGCCTTCCACACCCCGGGGGCCCGGGCCAACTGCTCGGCCAGCTTGGCCGCCTGCCGGGGCACCTCGGGGACGATCTGAACGAACCCGGCCAGGGCGTAGGGGGCGTCCGGGGCCGACACCCCCGGGGCGGCGACCGGGTCGGCGACCCGGCGGGTGAAGTCCTTCTTCCGCACGACCTCGCCGAAGTGCGGGGCCACCCGCTTGATGTCGAACCGACCCAGGACCCGGTTCAGGGCGTCCCGGGTGGGGGCGGCGGCCTCCGGGGCGGCGAACGCCCCGGCCCCGGGCGGGACGGCCACCCGGCTGTCGTAGGCCAGCTCGCAGACGACGTAGTCGGCCACCCCGGGGGAGCGGTAGGCGGCGGGGGAGGGGGCGGGGTTGGGGGGCGTCGGCATGGGGGTTCCGGGTTAGAGTACGGACGTCCACCAGCCATTAGACCCCGGCCGGCCCGGCGACGCAATCTCCGGAGGGGCCCGGCCGGGGAAGTGGGCTTCCCCCTACGGCACCCAGACCGCCTCGGGCGTCACCGCCGCGCAGAACTCGGCCAGCAGCTTCGCGGCGTTCGAGAGGTCGTCCAGGTGGACCACCTCGACCGGGCTGTGCATGTACCGGTTGGGGATGCCGATCAGCCCGGCCGCCACCCCGCCCCGGCTGATCTGGATGGCGTTGGCGTCGGTCCCGGTGGCCCGGGGGACGCCCCGGACCTGGACCGGAACCTCGTGGGCCTTGGCCGTCTCCTCCAGCAGGTCGAACACCCGGGGGTTAATGTTCGGGCCGCGGAACAGGACCGGCCCGGCCCCGCACTTGATCTCCCCCTGCGACTTCTTGTCGTTGCCGGGGGTGTCGGTGGCGTGGGTCACGTCCACCGCGATGCCGACCGTCGGGTCGACGGAGTACGCGGCCGTGGTCGCCCCGCGCAGGCCGATTTCCTCGGCCACTGTCGAAACGCCGTAGACGGCCGCCTTCAGCTCGCGGCCCTTCAGGAGCCGGACGGCCTCCATCACCACCCACAGCCCGACCTTGTCGTCCATCGCCGGGCTGGACGCCAGCCCGTTCCGCAGCGGCCGATAACCCAGCGCGAACGTCACCGGGTCGCCGGGCCGGACCAGGGTTTCGGCGTCCTCCTTGTTCTTGGCCCCGATGTCCACCCACACGTCCGGGAAGTCGGGGACCTTGCTCCGCTCCTCGGGCTTCAGGAGGTGAATGGCCCGGCGGGCGACGACCCCGTGAACCGGGCCGCCCTTGCCCCAGACGGTCAGGTGCTGGCCGAGCAGCACCTGCATGTCCCACCCGCCCATCGGCTGGACGTACAGGAAGCCCTCGGCGTCGACGTACTGGACCATCAGGGCGATCTGGTCGCAGTGGCCGGCGAGCAGGACGCGGGGGGCATCGGCCGGCCGGCCCTCGGGGAACCGGACGGCGAAGACGTTCCCGTGGCGATCCGTCGTGACCTCGTCGGCGAACGACCCGGCCCACTCGCGGACGGCGGCCTGGACCGGCTGCTCGTAGCCGGGCGGGCTGGGCAGCTCCAGCACCCGGCGAAGGAACTCGTGTGACGTATGCTCCATGCGGACGGACCCCGGAGATTAACCGCGGAGGACGCGGAGGACGCAGAGATAAAGACGAGATTGTACTAAACCCAACTCTCTGTTTTTCCCTCTGCGTGCTCCGCGCCCTCCGCGGTGAAATGTCTCCTCAATGGCGGAAGTGCCGGACGCCGGTGAAGACCATGGCCAAGCCGTGCTCGTCGCAGGCGGCGATGCTGTCGGCGTCCCGCTGCGACCCGCCCGGCTGGGCGATGGCGACCACCCCGGCGGCGGCCGCCCGGTCGACGTTGTCCCGGAACGGGAAGAACGCATCCGACGCCAGGACGGAGCCCTTCACCCGGCCGCCGGCCTTCTTGACGGCGATCTCGACCGAATCGACCCGGCTCATCTGCCCGGCCCCGACGCCGACCACCTGCGTGCCGTTGGCCAGCACGATGGCGTTCGACTTGACGTGCTTGCAGACCAGCCAGGCGAAGTGCAGGGCGGCGAGTTCGTCGGCGGACGGCTTCCGCTTGGTCACGACCTTCCACTGGGCGGGGTCGTCGGCCCCCACGTCCCGGGTCTGGACGAGCAGCCCGCCGTCCACCCGGCGGTAGTCGAGGCCCTGCGGCGGGCCGGCCAGCGGCCCGGTCTTGAGCAGCCGGACGTTCTCCTTCCACCGGCGGAGGGCGTCGAGGGCCTGCGGGTCGTAGTCCGGGGCGATGACGCACTCGATGAACCGCTTGGCCTTCGGGTCCATGAGGGCCGACGCGGTGTCGGGGTCGACCGGGCGGTTGAAGGCGAGGATGCCGCCGAAGGCGGACTGGGGGTCGCCGTCCCAGGCCCGGAGGAAGGCGTCGGCCAGGGAGGGGGCGACGGCCGCCCCGCACGGGTTGTTGTGCTTGACGACGACGGCCGCCGGCCCGGCGAACTCGCGGGCCAGGTTCAGGGCCGAGTCGAGGTCGAGGATGTTGTTGTAGCTCAGCTCCTTGCCGTGCAGTTGCTCGGCGGTGGCGACGCAGGCCCCGTAGGGCGTAGGACGTTCGCGGTAGAACCTTGCCACCTGATGAGGGTTTTCACCGTAGCGGAGGTCTTGTTTAGCGATGAAACCCGGCATGAAGGTGGCCGGCATCGATCCGTCGGCACGGGCGGAGTCGGGCGGGTAATAGCTGAAATACCGCACGATCGCGTAGTCGTAGTCCGCAATCCGCTGGAACGCCTGAGCCGCTAGACCGCGGCGGTACTCGCGTGTCAAGTGCCCGCCCCGCTCGGCGAGTTCTTGCAGAAAGTGCCGGTGCTGGTCGGGGTTAGTGACAACCGCCACCGCGTCGAAGTTCTTGGCGGCCGCCCGGATCATGCACGGGCCGCCGATGTCGATGTTCTCGATCGCCTCGGCCTCGGTCACGCCCGGCCTGGCCACCGTCCGCTCGAACGGGTAGAGGTTGCAGACGACGAGGTCGATCTCGGGCAGGTTGTGTTCGACCAGGGTTTGCAGGTGCTCGGGCTTGTCCCGCTTCGCCAGCAGGCCCGCGTAGATGGCCGGGTGGAGGGTCTTCACCCGGCCGTCGAGGATTTCCGGGAAGCCGGTCAGCTCCCGCACGTCCTTGACCGGCAGCCCGGCGTCGGCGAGGGCCGTCTTGGTCCCGCCGGTGGCGATCAGCTCGACGCCGTACCTAGTGGCGAGCTCCCGGGCGAAGTCCACCAGCCCGGTCTTGTCGGACACGCTCAGCAAGGCCCGGCGGATCGGTCGGAGCATGGCGAAACCAGTGCAAAGTTAAGAGTGCAAAGTGAAAAGTTGAAGACCGGGACGGACGTGCCCGAACTTTTCACTTTGCACTTTTCCTTTTGCATTGTTTACGACCGCCGGCCGACCTGGACGACCCGGCCCGCGAGCCGCATCGACACCCCGCCGGGGAAGTCCCGGCCGCCGGCCCGGCTGGACGCCACGGCCGCGGCCCAGTCCCAGTGCCCGGCGGTCATGTCGCCGGTCGGCCACCCCTCCCGCTCCCAGACCAAGCGGAGCAGCGTCCGCAGCACCGGCACCGGGACGGACACGATGGCCACGGCGTCCAGGATGACGAGGTCGCCGGCCCGGGGGAGTTCGGCTCTCACGAGGAAGTCGCGGGCCAGCCCGGCCATCGCGTCGTGGGCCTCGGCGGCTTGCTCGGCCAGCCGGTTCAGGGCGGCCGCCACGTCCGGGTTGAACGTCCGCAACAGCGGCAGCAGTTCGTGGCGGATGCGGTTGCGGGTGAACCGGGGGTCGGCGTTCGAGGCGTCCTCCCGGTAGGGCTGCTTGAGGGACGCGAGGTAGTCGAGGACATCCGCGCGGGTGACGGCCAGGAGGGGGCGGAGGAGCAGGAAGGAGACCCCCGCCACGACCCGCCGGCGGCACGCCTCCATCCCCCGCAGCCCGTGCAGGCCGGTGCCCCGGAGGAGCCGGTGTAGTACCGTCTCGGCTTGGTCGTCGGCGGTGTGGCCGGTGGCGACCCAGGACGCCCCGGCCTCGGCCACCACCCCCGCCAGCCAGTCGTACCGCTGCCGCCGGGCGGCTGCCTCCAGGCCCGGCTCATCGGCACGCAGGTCCCCCCGGCCGAACCGGAACGGCAGCCCCAGCCGGGCGGCCAGCTCGGCGACGAACGCCGCGTCGGCGTCGGATTCGGCCCCGCGGAGGCCGTGGTCGAAGTGGGCGACGGTCAGCGGCCGGCCGCCGGGCTGGTGGAAGGCCCGCAGCAGGGCCACGCTGTCGGCCCCGCCGGACACCGCCACCACCCCGGGCAGCGGCCCGAGCCGGTGCCCCCGGTCGAACGCCCGGATCGCGTCCCGCACCCGCGGCATGGCGGCCCCCGGTACAATTCCCCGACCGGCCCCGGTTTACCGTACACGATCCGCCGGAACACGGCTTGACCGGATCGGGTTCCGAGGGTATCCGTGCCGCCCGAGAACAACCCCATGGACGGCGACCGCCTCCCGACCGCCCGGCCGGTCCGCCGGCCCCGCCCCGCCCGGACGAGCCGGGTCGGGCGGTGGGCCCGGGCCGCCTTGGTGGCGGTGGCGGCCGCCCTGGCGGTGGTGTTCGCCCTGGCGTGGCGGATCGACCCCTACGGCCCGGACGGCACCCCCAAGCGAATGTCCACCCACACGCAGTTGGGCCTGCCGGCCTGCAACTTCGTCGAGTGGACCGGCCGGCCGTGCCCGTCGTGCGGGATGTCGACCAGCTTCGCCCTGCTCGTCCGGGGGGACGTGGGGGCGTCGCTGCGGGCCAACTGGGTCGGCACGCTCCTGGCCCTGACCTGGGCCGGGGTGCTGGTCTGGGCGGTCCTGAGCGGGCTGGCCGGGCGGCTGTTATTCGTCCGCCCGGGCCGCGGCGAACTCGTCCTGACGGCCGCCGTCGGGGTGTTCGTGGTGCTCATGCTCGGGCGGTGGGCCGGGGTCTTGCTGCAATGATGAGCGATGAACGATGACGGATGAATCCGGACCGATCGCGGCCCCGGTCTTCCGCTCATCCCTCGTCGCTCATTCTTCATCGTTCCGGAGGGGGCCGATGACCAGGACGGGCGTCGGGCGGTGGGCCAAGCGGGGCGTCTGGGCGGCCCTGGCGGCGGTCCTGGCGGTCGGGTGCAACCCGCTCACCACCATCGGGTTCCTGCTCCACAAGGACACCCCGGTCCCGGCCCCGTACCCGTTCCGGCCGAAGGAGGGGGAAAAGGCCGAAAAGAACAAGGAGGTCAAGGTGCTGGTCCTGTGCGACCACGCCAACGGGGTGACCTACGAGTTCGCCGGGGCCGACCGGGAGCTGGCCGGGATGCTGGCCAAGCGGCTGCCCGAGCTGGCCAAGGAGAACAAGGACAAGGTGGCGGTGATCCCGCCGGCCGAGCTGGACAAGTTCAAGATGAAGAACCCGGACTGGCGGAACATGCGGCCGGCCCGGATCGGCAAGTTCCTGGGGGCCGACTACGTCCTGGACGTGAACGTCGGGAACGTGAACGTCTACCAGCCGCAGAGCGGGCGACGCATTTACGAGGGCCGGGCCGAGGTCGAGGTGGACGTGTACGACGTGGCCGCCGCGGCGGCCGACGGCCCGGCCCACCACTACACCCACCCGTTCGTCTACCCCAAGACCGGGATGCTGGCGACCGAGGACGTGCCGCTCAACCGGTTCCGGCAACTGTTCCTGGAGCGGCTGGCCCTGGAACTGTCCCGCCAGCACATCGACTACAAGCCCGGGGTCGGGATCGGGGTCGAGCAGTAGGCAGTGGGCGGAAGACGGCCGGCAGTGGGCAGAAGGCAGAAAAATATGGCCGCCCGCGCCGGACATCCGGTGCGGGCGGTTTCGCGTTGCGGGCCGGCCCGGGTTCGGGCTACGGGGCCGGGTCGGTCGGGTCGGCCGGGCGGACCAGCTCGATCCGCCCCCGCTCGACCTCCTCCCGGGTCTGGCCGGTCAGGTAGGCGATCAGGTAGAGCCACTTCTCCCGGTTCCGCCGCTGGGGGTCGTCCGTCGCGGTCCGCCTCACCCCGGTGTTCGACAGCACCCAGATGGTGCTGATCCCGCCGTCGTGCTTGGTCAGGACGGCGCGGACCGACTGGAACACCCGCAGCCGCTTCTCCTCGTCCTGCCGCTCCTTCTCCGACAGGGCGCTGTACACCGCCTGCTTGACGGCGTCGAGCTGGTCCGGCCGGGGCGGCGGGCGGGGGGCGTCCCCGCCGGCGGCCGCCGGCAGCGGGGCCTCGAACCGGGCGGCGTCCGACCCCCCGGCGGGCTTGGGCCGCTCCCGGACGAACCCGGCGGCGGCGACCTTGGCCTTGGTCTCCTCCGGCAGGTCCTTGACGTTCACCCCCCGCTCGATCCGCCGCCGGGTCGGCTCCCCGTAGTACCGAGCCAGTTCGGGGAACACCTTGGTGGCTTCGGTCAGGAGCACGACCGGCGGGTCGATGGTCACGTCCAGGTCGTCCAGGACGACGCACCGCAGGGCCGACCGGCTGGTCTCGTCCAGCAGCCGGTCGGGGTGGTCGAGGGCCTGGACGACGGTCGTGTAGATCACCTTCCGCCGGGCCTCCTCCGGCTGCCGCCGCTGGTCCAGCCAGAGCCGGAAGGCGAACTCGCACCCCAGCGACACCGCCAGCCGGGACCGCTCCTCGGGCAGCCCGCC
Source organism: Gemmataceae bacterium (assembly GCA_019747685.1). Taxonomy (GTDB): domain Bacteria; phylum Planctomycetota; class Planctomycetia; order Gemmatales; family Gemmataceae; genus Urbifossiella. The sequence goes on along the minus strand of JAIEQN010000454.1, from coordinate 600 downwards.
GGACAGGACGTAGTGGCCCCGGGTCGTCCCGTCGTCCCCGGCGGCGATCCCCTGGGCCTCCCGGAGCAGCCGGAACTGGGCCTCCCGCCGGTCGTCCGCGAACGGGTGGGTCGGGTACTTCCGCCGGTCGTCCCAGCCGTTGGTCAGCTTCACCAGCCGCTGGTAGTTGAGCGGCAGCCCGGACCGGTCGAACGTCTTCTTCTGGTTCAGCCAGTACTGGCCGAGCCACCAGTACCCGGCCACCACGCAGGCGACCAGCCCGAGGAGGGTCACCGGCAGCCGGTACCGCTGCTTCTCGAAGTAGAAGCTGGCCACGAACAGGGCCAGGCAGATGCCGGTGTACCAGAACAGCAGGTCGGTGAGGCTGTCGAGCAGGGGGTTGAAGAACCGCGGCGGGACGGCCGACCCGGCGTACTGGAGGTAGTCGGTCAGGATGTCCACCCCCTCCTTGGCCACCAGCAGGACGAACGGCAGGGCCATGAGCAGGTCGGTCGGGGCCCGGGCGACCAGCCGGGTGAGCCGGCCGCGGCCGGCCACCTTGGCGCGGGCCGCCCGGGCCTCGGCCTCCGTCCCGGCCCGCTCCCGGTCCGCCTCGGCCGC
>JAIEQN010000016.1 GCA_019747685.1 Gemmataceae bacterium | reverse complement strand
CGCCGACGGCACCTTCGCCCTGCCGGCCGGCGTCCCGCCCGGCTGGTATCGGGTCGCCCTGGCCCCGCCGGCGGCCGACCCCGGCGGCTTCCCGACGAAGCTCGCCCGCCCCGACCGGTCCGGCCTGGTCCGGCAGATCGCCGCCGGCAAGGACCACGTCTTCGAGTTCGCGGTCGAGGCGTCCGGCGGGTAGCCCCGGTGCGGTTGACACCCGGCGGCGGAAGCTGGTAAAACCCGGCACCTCCGGCGGAGCCGGACCGACCCGACCCCGGCAGGACGCCGCACCATGACCCACGTCCTCCCCGCCCCGGTGCCCCGGGCCTCCGGGACCCACCCGCCGGCGGCCCCGGACGTGTCCGTCTGCATCGCCAACTGGAACTGCCGCGACCTGCTCCGCCGCTGCCTCCAGTCCCTCTACGACCACCCCCAGGGCGTCCGGTTCGAGGTGGTGATCGTCGACAACGCCTCGGCCGACGGGGCGGCCGACATGGTGGCCGACGAGTTCCCCCAGGTCGCCCTCGTCCGCAATTCCGAGAACCGCGGCTTCTCCGTCGCCAACAACCAGGCCGCCGCCCTGGCCGGCGGCCGGTACTTCTTCTTCCTGAACAACGACACCGTCGTCCCGCCCAACACCCTGCGGCAGTTCCTCGACTTCGCCGAGGCCAACCCGTCCGTCGGCATGGTCGGGCCGCGGCTCCGCGGCGGGGACGGCACCTTCCAGATCAGCTACCGCCGCCGCCCGACCCTGGCGGCCCTGTTGCACCGGGTCAGCCTGCTCCGCTGGACCGGCCTGTTCCGCCGGGCCTACTACGACTACCGCCGCGACTCGTTCGACCCCGAGGGCGTCCGCCCGGTCGAGGTCCTGATGGGGGCCGCCGTCTTCCTCCCGCGGGCCGTCTTCGAGGACAGCGGCCGGTGGGACGAGCAGTACCGCTTCGGCGGCGAGGACATCGACCTGAGCACCCAGGTCGGCCGCCGCCGGCCGCTGGTCTACCACGGCGACGTGGAGGTGGTCCACTACGGCCGGGTGTCGAGCCGCAAGAACATCGGGTTCGCCGCCCCGAACGTGGCCGTCGGGTACGTCCGCTACTTCCGCAAGGCCGGGGCCAGCCCGGCGGCCCTGGTCGTCTACAAGGCCCTGGTGACGGTGGACGCCCCGGTGCAGATGTGGGCCAAGATCGCCCAGGGCTACGTCCGCTGGTGGCGGGGGCGGCCGGACAAGGCCGCCAAGAGCTGGCTGGCCGCAAAGGGTTTGTGGCACTTCATTTCCCGCGAACTCATCCGCTTCTGGAAGGCCTGACCCGGCCGGCCCCGGCTCTCATTGGTTTGGTTTGGCGACCCGCACACCCCGCGGCCGAACCAATGAACCCGGTCGGATTAACAAACGTCATGGCCACTTTTCCGCGGATTTCGTGAGACACTTCCGGGGCGGTTTGCGCCAATCTGGGGGAACCGCCTCCCGGAGGGCGCCCCGATGCCCGCCGACCCCCGCCGCGTCAAGGACCTGTTCGTCGCCGCCATCGACCTGCCCGACCCGAAGGCCCGGGCCGCCCTGCTCGACCGCGAGTGCGGCCCCGACATCGAGTTACGGCAGCGGGTCGAACGCCTCCTGTCCGCCCACGACGCGGCCGGCCCGGTGACCGACCCGCTCGCCACCGACCGGGTCGTTCGGCGACCCCACCCCCACCGCCGACCACCACCCGGCCGAAGACATCGGCACCCGCGTCGGCCCCTATCGGCTGCTCCAGAAGCTCGGCGAGGGCGGGATGGGGACGGTCTGGGTGGCCGAGCAGTCGGAGCCGGTCAAGCGGCGGGTGGCCCTGAAGGTCATCAAGCCGGGCATGGACTCGGCCCGGGTGGTGGCCCGGTTCGAGGCCGAGCGGCAGGCCCTGGCCCTGATGGACCACACGAACATCGCCAAGGTGTTCGACGGCGGCACCACGCCCGCCGGCCGTCCGTACTTCGTGATGGAGCTGGTCAAGGGCGTCCCCATCACTCAGTACTGCGACGAACTCCACCTCAGCATCCGCGACCGGCTCGGGCTGTTCGTCCAGGTCTGTGCGGCGGTGCAGCACGCCCACCAGAAGGGCGTCATCCACCGCGACCTGAAGCCGTCGAACGTCCTGGTGGCCATCCAGGACGGCCGGCCGGTGCCGAAGGTCATCGACTTCGGGGTGGCCAAGGCGGTCGGCGCCCGGCTGACCGACGAGACGATGTACACCGAACTCGGGGCGGTGATCGGCACGCTGGAGTACATGGCCCCGGAGCAGGCCGAGCTGTCGGCCCTGGACGTGGACACCCGGGCCGACGTGTACGCCCTCGGGGTGCTGCTGTTCGAGCTGTTGACCGGCACCACGCCGTTGACCCGGAGCCGGCTGAAGGCGGCCGGGTTCGCCGAGGTCTTGCGGGTGATCCGGGAGGAGGAGCCGCCGAAGCCGAGCACCCGGCTGACCGAGGCGAAGGACGGGCTGGCCGGGCTGGCGGCGGCCCGCCGGACCGACCCGAAGCGTCTGGCCCGGGAGGTCCGGGGCGAGCTGGACTGGATCGTCCTGCGGGCGCTGGAGAAGGACCGGACCCGGCGGTACGAGACGGCGAACGGCCTGGCCCGGGACGTGGGCCGGTTCCTGGCGGACGAGCCGGTGGAGGCCGGCCCGCCGAGCGGGTGGTATCGGCTGCGGAAGTTCGCCCGCCGCAACCGCGGGCCGCTCGCGGCGACCGCCGTCGTCCTGCTCGCCCTGGTGACCGGCCTCGCCGCAAGCCTGTGGCAGGCCGACCGTGCCACCCGTGCCGAGCGGCTGGCCCAGTCCGAGCGGGCCGCGGCCGTGGACGAGCGGGAGAAGGCGGAGGCCGCCCGGAAGGAGGCCGACGACCAGCGAAAGGTAGCCGAGCGGCAGGCGGCCAGCACAGCCATCGACCTCTACGCTGGGATGGGTTCGGACGACAGCGATGAGGGCCGCCGGGCATACCTCCAACTCGCCCGGCTGGCCCGCACCCTCCCGCCGCACGCCGCCGACCTGCGGGAGTACATCACCGCCCGGCTGGTCTACGACCTCCAGGGGGTGGCGCCGCTCGCCGGGGACCAACTCGCTGGGTGCAGCGTCAGCCCGGACGGCCGGTATGTGGCGGCCGCCGGCGCGGAGGGGTACGGGCTCTTCGAGACCCCGACCAACCGGCGGTTGGCGACGCTACGGGAGGGGGACGAGTCGGTCCGGTGGGGCGGCTTCGGGTCCGACGGGCGATTCGCCTACACCGTCGCCGCCGACGGCGTCGTCCGGGCCTGGGAGGTCCCGTCAGGCCGGCTCCGGCTGCGGACCGGCCGCACGGGCGTCCCGGGGCACCTGGTGCGGGTGGCCCTTGGTCCGGGCCAACTGGCAGTGTGGGCCAACTTGCCCGCGGGCGAGCCGAACCCGGTGTCCCTCTGGGACGTGGCCGGGGGCCGGTTCGTCGGCCGGCTGGACGGGCACACCCGGCCGTCGCAGGTCGTCTTCGCCCCGGACGGCCGGGCCGCCCTCACCCTCGACGAGACCGGCCCGGTCCGCGTCTGGTCGGCCGCCGACGGCCGTCTGGTCGCGGAGCTGCACGACGACGGCTTGATCCTGGAGGTGGCCTTCTCCCCGACGGGCCGGCGGGTGATGACCTTCGCCCGGGGGGAGCGGGTGGTCAAGACCTTGGAGGGGGTCTGGCCGCACGCCGGCACGGTGCGGTGGTGGGACGCCGGGGCGTGGCGGCCGCTCGGGCCGCCGGTCCGATGGGACGACCCACCGCCGACCGGGCTGTTCGGCGTCCGCACCGTCTTCGGCGAGGACGAGGCGGTCGTCCGCTCGGGCAACGACCTGTGCCTCGTCCGCGGGTCGGCCGTCGTCGCTCGGACCCCGTTCCCCGGGACGGACATCCTGATCGACCCGGCCGCCCGGGTGGCGACGGACGGCCGGCGGCTGATCCGGCTCGACACCGGCCGGGTCGAGTTCCCCGCCCCGGGGCGGCGGTACCACCCCGGGGCGGCCGCGTTCGCCCGCGACGGCCGGTGGCTGATCGCCGGCGGCGACTTGATCGACTTAGCAGCCGATAAGTCGGTCGCGAATGGTTGGGGGGCAAGCCCGATGCCGGGCGGGTTTTTCATTGACTACACGGATATGGCGTACAGCGAGTACCGCTACATACCCACCGCGAACGCGGCGGTCCCGGCCGACCTCCTGGAGCGTTGGGTGCAGGTGGTGCTGGGCGGCGAGCTGGGCGCCGGCGATGAGTTCGTCCCGTGGGACGAGCCGACCTGGGAGCGGCACCGGGCCGAGCTGGCCGCCGTCCCGCCGCTGCCCCTCTTCCCGTTCCCGGGCCAGGTCGCCACCGACCGGCTGTACTGGCTCAAGCGGCAGTACAAGCAGGTCGAGAACGACCCCGCCCAGGCCCTGCCGCTCCTCGACCGGCTCGTCGCCGCCGAGCCGACCCGCGGGTGGTACGCCACCCGGGCCGAGGTGAACGTCAAACTCGGCCGGTGGTCGGCCGCGGCCGACGACTACCTGGCCGCGAAGGCGGACGTCAGGTCGATCGCCCGGAACTGGGCCGAGAAGCCCGGTGAGCCGGCAGAGAAGTACCGGGCGGCCGTCCGGCTGGCCGAGGCCGCCCGCCGGGCCCGGCCCGATCACTGGGAGCCGGCCTCCGCCCTCGGGATGGCCCTGTACCGTGTCGGCCGAGATCGGGACGCGGTGCAGGTGCTGACCGAGGCGAACGCCCTCTACCGGCTCACCGAGTCCGCCCGGTGGGTGGTCGGGCCGGTGCTCCTGTCCCGGTGGGCGGGGCTGGCCGCCGCCCCGCCCACCCACGACCACCCGGCCAACCTCGCGTTCCTGGCGATGGCCCACCACCGGCTCGGGGAGGCCGACCTCGCCCGGGCCCGGCTCGCCGACCTCGCCCCGGCCCGGGTCGCCCGTGCCGGTTACGGCCACCCGCTCTTCGACGAGACCGAAGACCTGAGCCGCGAGGTCGAGAAGACCCTGGCCGCCCCGCCGGCCCCGCCCCCGAAGTGAGCCCCGCAACCGGCCGTGACGACGCCGTCCGCGGCCGGGTAAGATGACCCGGCCCGCCGCCCGGAGAGGTGCCCATGTCCGCCGTCCCGAAGCCGCACAAGCTGACCGAAGAGGAGTACCTGGCCCGCGACCGCGCCGCCGGGGTCAAGAGCGAGTTCTACGACGGCGTCATGTACGCCATGGCCGGGGCCAAGCTGCCCCACAACCGGATCAAGGATAATTTGGCCCGTCACCTGAACAACCGGCTCGACGGCGGCCCGTGTTTCGCCGTCACCAGCGACATGCGGGTCAAGGTGTCCCGCCCCGGGCCGTACGTCTACCCGGACGTGGTCGTCGTCTGCGGGGACCCGGAGTACGCCGGCGACCGGGAGGACATCCTGGTCAACCCGGTCGTGCTGGTCGAAGTCCTGTCCGAGAGCACCGAGAAGTACGACCGGACGACCAAGCGGCGGCAGTACAAGCGAATCCGATCGGTCCGGGAGTACGTCCTGGTCGGGTACGACGAGCCGGTCGTCGAGCGGTACGCCCGCCAGGCCGACGGCACCTGGGCGCACGAGGAGGTGACGGGGTTGGACGCCGAGTACGCCTTCGCCGCCGTCCCGGCCCGGGTCCGGCTGGCCGACATCTACGCCGGCGTCACCTTCCCGGACGACCCAACCAGTCCCCGGCTCGCCGCCCCGCCGGCCCCACCCCCGAACTGAACCCCCGCCCCGCGGCCCCCCAACCGGCCTGCCCCGGCCCCGGCCGCCCGGTTAAGATGCCCCCGCGTGGTCCATCCCCCCGCCCGGAGGTGCCCATGTCCGCCGTCCCGAAGCCGAACAAGTTGACCGAGGCCGAGTACCTGGAGCGCGAGCGCCGGGCCGACACCAGGAGCGAGTTCTACGACGGCGTCATGTACGCCATGGCCGGGGCCCGGCTGCCGCACAACCTGGTCAAGGACAACCTCGCCCGGGAACTCGGCAACCAGTTCAAGGGCGGGCCGTGCCGGGCCGTCACCAGTGACATGCGGGTGAAGGTCCGGACGACCGGGTACCAGGCGTACCCGGATGTGGCGGTGTACTGCGGGCCGCCGGAGTTCGACGGCGACCGGGACGACATCCTGGTCAACCCGCGGGTGCTGGTCGAGGTCCTGTCCGACTCGACCGAGCGGCACGACCGGACGTTCAAGTTCCGCCAGTACCAGCGCGTCCCGTCGTTCCGGGAGTACGTCCTGGTCGCCCAGGACGAGCCGGCGGCCGAGCGGTACGTCCGGCAGGAGGACGGGTCGTGGGCCCGGACCGACTTCGTCGGGCTGGACGCGGTGCTGGCGCTGGCGACCGTCCCGGCCGCCGTCCGGCTGGCCGACATCTACGCCGGCGTCACCTTCCCCGAGGACACCGGCGGCCGGCCGGGCGATGCCGCCCCGCCGGCCCCGGCCCCGAAGTGACCCCCGCCCAACCGGCCGTGACGGCCCGGCCCGCGGCCGGGTAAGATGACCCGGCCCGACGCCCCGGTCCGGAGGTCCGCAATGTCCGCCGTCCCCGAGCCCCGGAAACTGACCGCGGCCGAGTACCTGGAGCGGGAGCGGGCCGCCACCGAGAAGAGCGAGTTCTACGACGGCGTCATGTACGCCATGGCCGGGGCCAGCCCGGCGCACAACGACGCCAAGGACAACCTGGCCGGCGAACTCCACGCCCAATTCAAAGGCGGCCGGTGCCGGGCCAACGTCAGCGACCAGCGGGTGCGGACCGGCCCGGGCGGGCTGTACACCTACCCGGACCTCGTCATCACCTGCGGGACCCGGGAGTACGCCGCGGACGACCCCAACACCCTGACCAACCCGACGGCCGTCGTCGAGGTCCTGTCGGACGGGACCGAGAGCTACGACCGCGGGGACAAGTTCCTGCTGTACCAGCGGATCGCGTCCCTGCGGGAGTACGTCCTGGTGTCCCAGCGGGGGCCGGTGGTCGAGCGGTACGTCCGCCAGGCGGACGGCACCTGGACGTACTCGGCCGTCGTCGGGTTGGACGCCGAGTTCGCCTTCGCCACCGCCCCGGCCCGAGTCCGGCTGGCCGACATCTACGCCGGCGTCACCTTCCCCGAGAACCCGGGTAGCGCCCCGTCGCCGACCTGACGCCTCCGCCGCCAGCGGCCGTAAACGCCGACGCCCGGGGTTTACCCCGGGCGCCTCTGCTGCGTCTGCCCGCTGCCCGCTGCCCGCTGCCCACCGCCCACTACTTCCCCGCCGGGCGGGGGATTTCCGGCGGCAGGAGCACCGGCGGGGGCAGGCTCGGGGCCG
>JAIEQN010000559.1 GCA_019747685.1 Gemmataceae bacterium | reverse complement strand
CCGCGGCCGCCGGGTCGGCCCTGACCGTCGCCGCCGGCAAGTCGCTGGCCGTGCTCGACGACTCGGCCGCCGCCGGGTCGCTGACCGTCTCCCCCGGCGGGTCGCTGATGGCGTCCGGCCCGGGCGTCCTGTTCGACGTGACCGGGCCGGCGGCGATCGGCGGGGCGGCGGTCGCGGCCGCCGGCGGGTCGACCGTCCGGCTGGCGACCGTCACCACCCTGAAGAACCCGGACGCCGAGTTCGCCCAGACCAGCCTGTCGGCCAGCGGGCCGGGGGCCCAGCTCGACCTCCGCAACCTGACCGCCATCACCGGCAGCAACCAGCGGCGGACGGCGGTGACGGTCAGCGCCACCGGCGGCGGGCTGGTCGACCTCCGGGCGCTGGCGGCCGTGGCCGAGGTGGCCGGGGCCGACAACCGGGGCAAGTCGTTCCGGTTCGAGGCGGCCGGGATCGGCAGCAAGATCGACCTGACCGCCCTGCCGGCCATCCCCGACCTCGACCCGGAGACGAACGACTCCGCCTGGCCGGGCCGGTCGCTGGTCAAGGTGTCGGCCAACGGGACCATCACCGGCCCGGCCCTGGCCACCCTGACCAACGCCGAGTACCAGGCGGACGCCGGCGGGACCGCCCCGACCGCCCCGCTGGTCACCTTCACCGGCGGGGTGATGACCCTGACCGGCGGGTCCCGGACGTTCGCCAACCTGGCCAACGTCGACGGGTCGAGCTTCCTGGTCAGCGGCGGGGCGACCGGGGTGGTCGGGGCGGCCACCCAGTTCCGGACCGCCCCCAGCCGGGACCACACCTTCCGGGCCGCCGGGGCCGGCAGCGCCCTGCGGTTCCCGGCCCTCGCCACCGTCACCCCCGGGGCGTTCGACGGGGTCCTGTTCGTCCAGGCCCAGGACGGCGGGGCGGTCGACCTGAAGGCGGCCACCCAGGTCGCCGACGACGCCGGCGGGGACAACCGGAACGTGGCGGTGGCGGTGTCGGCCGACGGGGTCGGGAGCACGGTCGACCTGACCGCCCTGACCCTGTTCCGGGACCGCCGGCCGGGGGACCTGGCCGTCAACGGGCTGGCCGCCTACGGCCGGTTGGAGGCGACCAACGGGGGCACCATCACCGCCCCGGCCCTGGCCACCCTGGACGGGGTGTACGCCCGGATCGACGCGACCGGGACACTGACCACGGCCCCGTGGGTGAGCGTCCAGAACAGCTACCTCGACCTGAGCGGCAAGGCCTACACCCTGCCGGCGGCGACCAACCTGACCAACACGATTGTCGTGGCCACCGGGCCGGCCGCGGCGGTCGCGGCCAACGCCGCCACGGCCATCGACGGGGCGCAGTTCATCGCCTCCGGCGGGGCCGACATCACCGCCACCGGGGCGACCCAGTACCGCACCGTCGTCGGCCTGGACGCCGCCGTCCGGGCGTCCGGGGCCGGCAGCACGGTCGACCTGCGGAACCTGACCGCCATCGTCAGCGGGGTGTTCGACGGGGTGCTGCTGGTCCAGGCCCAGGACGGCGGGGCGGTGGACCTCCGGGCGGTCACCACGATCGCCGACGAGCTGGGGTCGGACACCCGGTTCGCGGCGGTGGCGGTGGCGGCCGACGGGGCCGGCAGCGCGGTCAACCTGTCGGCCCTCACGGTCTTCCGGGACCGCCGGCCGGGGGACCTGGCCGTCGGCGGGTTCGCCGCCTACGGGCGGCTGGAGGCGACCAACGGGGGCACCATCACCGCCCCGGCCCTGGCCACCCTGGACGGGGTGTACGCCCGGATCGACGCCGCCGGCACGCTCTCCGTCGCCCAATGGGCGGGTGTCCAAAACAGTTACCTCGACCTGAGCGGGAAGGCGTTCGCCCTGTCGTCGGCGGCCACCCTGACCAACACGGTCGTCGTCGCCGCCGGGTCGGCGGCCGTGGTCACCGCCCCGGCGGCCACCGCCGTCGACGGGGCCCAGTTCATTGCCTCCGGCGGGGCCGACATCGTCCTGACCGCGGCCGCGACGTACCGCCCCGCCGGCGGCATCGATGCGGCCTTCCGGGCCACCGGGGCGGGGAGCACGGTCGACCTGCGGAACCTGACCACGATCACCCCCGGGGCGTTCGACGGGGTGTTGTTCGTCCAGGCCCAGAACGGCGGGCTGGTGGACCTCCGGGCGGTCGCCCAGATCGCCGACGACCCGGTCGGGGACAACCGGAACGTGGCGGTGGTCGTCCAGGCCGACGGGTCCGGGAGCACCGTCGACCTGTCGGCCCTGACGGTGTTCCTGGACCGCCGGCCCGGGAACCCGAGCCCGGCCCACATCGACGCCTACGGCCACCTGGAGGCGACCAACGGCGGGCGGGTGGTGGTGACCAACCCGGCCCTCACCGGGGTGCTGGCCGACGCCTCGTCCGGCGGGCAGATCGCCGGCAGCCTGCAACTATCCGGCGACAGTTTGCTTCAGGGGGACGGCACCGTCACCGGGAATGTGTCGAACGCCAGCGTGGTCCGGCCGGGGACCCCCACGGGTATCTTGGCGGTCGGCGGGAACTTCACCCAGGGCCCGGCCGGGACCCTGGCGGTCGAGATCGGCGGGCTGGCCGTCGGCACCCAGTACGACCGGCTGGCGGTCGGCGGGACGGCGGCCCTGGCCGGGACCCTGGCCGTCACCCGGCCCGGCGGGTTCGTCCCGGCCGACGGCGACCCGTTCACCGTCCTGACGTACGCCGCCCGGTCCGGGACGTTCGCCAGATATACCGGGCTGGATTTGCCGGGCGGCCGGTCCCTCAGCCCGGGGTACACCGCCGGCGGGCTGACCCTGACGGCCGGGTCGCCGGCGGCCGTGCTGGTCAGCCCGACCTCGGGGCTGGTGACCACCGAGGCCGGCGGGACGGCCCAGTTCGCCGTCGTCCTCGCCAGCCCGCCGACGCAGAACGTGTTCGTCCCGGTCACCACTTCCGACGCCACCGAGGGGACGACCTCGGCGGGCAGCCTCCTGTTCACCCCGGCCAACTGGAACGTCCCGCAGGTGGTCACCGTGACCGGGGCGGACGACGCCCTGGGCGACGGGGACGTGGCCTACACGATCGTGCTGGGGGCCACCCTGAGCGCCGACCCGCTGTACAACGGGCTCGACCCGGCCGACGTGGCGGCGACGAACACCGACGACGACGGCGGCGGGGGCGGCCCGCCGCCCGCCACCGACATCCGCATCCTCGACGCGGTGCTGAACGGGACGACCGGGCTGACCGTCCGGTACGAGGTCGTCGGCGAGCCGGCCGACCCGTTCCACCTCGGGTTCGTTCAGTCGGCGGACGCGGCCTTCGACGGGGACGACGCGCTGATCCTGACGGCCGGGGTGTCGGCCCCGGCCGACCTGGCCCCCGGGGTCCACACCCGGACGTTCACGGTCGGCACCGCGGCCGGGCAGCTCGCCCTGCCGGGGACCCGGCCCCGGCCGGAGACGGCCGACGGCTACCACCTGCTGGCCGTCGCCGACGTGTTCAACGTGGTGCCCGAGGACGACGCCGACCCGCACAACCAGGACAACACCGTCGACCTGACCGGGGCCTACTACCTGCCGCGGGGGCCGGTGTTCGTCCACGGCCGGGCCGGGGCCGACACGATCTCCGCCGCCGTCTCCGGCGGCATCCTGGCGGTCACGGTGAACGGGGTGACGACGACCTACCCGGCGGCCGAGGCCGGCGGGGTGCGGGTCCGCGGGCACGGCGGGAACGACACGGTCAGCGTGGGCGGGGTGACGAAGGCGGCCGCGGTCTGGGGCGGGGACGGGAACGACGCCCTGACCGGCGGGCCGCTGGCCGACCTCCTGGACGGCGGGGCCGGGAACGACACCGTCGCCGGCGGGGGCGGGGCCGACTCGATCACCGGAGGCAACGGCAACGACCGGCTCGCCGGCGAGGCCGGGAACGACGTGTACCTGTTCGGGCCGGCGGCCGCCGCCGAGACGGACACCGTGGTCGAGGTCGCCGGCGGCGGGGCCGACCGGCTCGACTTCGCCGCCCTGACGACGGCGGTAACGGTCAACCTGGGCAGCGACGCGGCCACCGCCACCCACGCCAACCGGACGGTCATGACCCCGGCCGGCGGGGCGGCGTTCCTGGAGAACGTGGCCGGCGGGTCGGGGAACGACTCCCTGACCGGGAGCGCGGCCGCCAACACCCTGACCGGCAACGGCGGGGACGACCTCCTGGCCGGCGGCCCGGGGGCCGACGTGTACGCCTTCGGGCCGGCGGCCGCGGCCGAGGTGGACACGGTGGTGGAACTGGCCGTGACCGGCGCCGACCGGCTCGACTTCGCCGCCCTGTCGGCCACCGACGCGGTGGTCGTGGACCTCTCCAGCGACGCCGCCACCGCCGTCCACGCCAACCGCACGGTCCGGACCGGGGCGGCCGGGCAGGCCCTCAACATCGAGAACGCGACCGGCGGGCCCGGGGCCGACGCCCTGGCCGGGAACGCCGGGAACAACCTGCTCGTCGGCGGGGCCGGGAACGACACCCTGGCCGGGGCCGGCGGGAACGACGGGCTGACCGGCGGGGCCGGGAACGACTCCCTGGCCGGCGGGCTGGGGAACGACACCTACACGTTCGCCGCGGCCACCGCCGCCGAGGTGGACACGGTCGTCGAGCTGGCCGGGGAGGGGACGGACACCCTGGCCTTCACCGGGCTGTCGAAGACGACCCCGGTGACGATCGACCTCAACTCCGACACCCCCGCCACCCACCTCAACCGGACCGTGGTGACCGGGGCGGCCGGGCAGGCGGCGAACTGGGAGAACGCCACCGGCGGGGCCGGGAACGACACCATCACCGGCAACGCCGCCGGGAACGTCCTGGTCGGCGGGGCGGGGAACGACACCGTCGCCGGTGGCACCGGCGACGACAGCCTGGAGGGCGGGGCCGGGAACGACTCGCTCTCCGGCGGCACCGGGAACGACACCTACACCTTCCGGACCGTGCCGGCCGCCGGCGGCCCGGAGACGGACACGGCGGTCGAGCTGGCCGGGGAGGGGACCGACCGGCTCGTCTTCGTCCTGACCGCCCTCGACCCGGTGTCGGTCGACCTGACGAGCGACGCGGCCCTGGCGTCGCACGCCCTCCGGATCGTCCGGACCGGGGCGGCCGGGCAGGCGGCGAACTGGGAGAACGCCACCGGCAGCCTCGGGAACGACACCCTGGTCGGGAACGGGGCGGGCAACTTCCTGGCCGGCGGCGGGGGGAACGACACCCTGCGGGGCGGGGCCGGGAACGACATCCTGGTCGGCGGGGCGGGGGTCGACTCGCTGTTCGGCGAGGCCGGCGAGGACCTCTTGATCGGCGGGACGACGACCCACGACGCCCTGCCGCCGTCGCTGCTGCTGATCCAGGCCGAGTGGACCGGGCCGGACCCGTACCTCGACCGGGTGAACCACCTGCGGGGGCCGGTCGGCGGGCTGAACGGGTCGGTCTTCCTGACCATGGCGACGGTGCGGAACGACGCCGGGGCCGCCGACCAGCTCGACGGCGGGGCCGACCTCGACTGGTACTTCGAGCGGACGAACGACGTGATCGTCGGCGGGCTCGCCGCCGGGGAGCAGAAGAACTGACGGCCGGTGGCCGGTGGGGCTACTACCCCGGCCTGGTGGCACAGGCCTCCCGGCCTGGTGGCACAGGCCTCCCGGCCTGTGTTCCGCCCGCACAGGCCGGGAGGCCTGTGCCACCAGGCCGGGCACCACCCGCCCGGCGGGGCTTTGTTCCCGCCCTGGCCGGTCGTGTAGACTACACCGGTGCGGCGGCCGATGCCCCCGCCGCCCGGTGGCCGCCCGATGATCCTGCTCGACCGGACCACGTTCCCGGCGCTGCGTTGCCCGGCCGCCGGCTTGGCCGTCGGGCTGCTCCCCGTCACCCGCGCCCAGTTCGACTACTTCCTCGGCGACCCCACCGCCTTCCCCCGCGACGCGGTTGCCGAGATCGACGCCGCTTCGCCCCGGGCGTCGTGGCGGCACGTCTCGCCCGACCGGCCCGAGGGCGTCTTCCTCACCGCCGTGCAGCCGGCCGAGGCCGAGCGGTTCGCCCGGTGGCTGGGGGACGGCTACCGGCTGCCGACCGCGGCCGAGTGGCGGGCGGTCGATGCGGAAATCGCTCGGCTCGGGGCGGACGTGACCGCCTTCCGGGAGGCGGCCGCCGGCCCGGCCGTCCACCCGGCGGCCCGGGCGATCCTGGCTTGGTCGCTCGGCCGCGGGCCGGCGACCGCCTCCCGGGCCGGGCTGTGGGAGGACGGCCTCCTGGAATGGGTGGCCCACCCCGGGGCCGGGCCCGGGCTGTACGGCCGGCCCCGGCCGGGCCTGTTGTCGCTCGTCCTCAACCCGCAGGCCCACGACCCGGCCCGGCCGGCCACCCCGGCCCGGCACCCGGGGTTCGGGGTCCGGCTGGTGCGTCCGCTGGCCGGGGGTGAGTCATGACCCCGGCCGCCGTGACGGCTGAGCAACTGATCTACACGAACGTCGAGGCCGACCGGTCGCCGACCCGGCAGCGGGGCTTTCAGGTCTGGCTGGCGTCGGCGGACCTGGCCCCGGAGACGAAGCGGGCGGCCGCCAGGCTGCTCGGTGACTTTCGTCTCCCGCCCGGCGTTCCGGCCGACGATCCGGCGGTCGTCCGCCACGTCTTCACCCGGCTGCCGGACGGGCCGTTCCTGATCGCCCGGACGGTGCCGCTGACCGACCGGGACAAGTTCGGCCGGGGCGGGAAGTTCCACGCCCATGCCGTGCTGTTGACCGACGAGGCGTTCCGGCAACTCGGATGCGACCCGTTCCGGGTGATCGACGGCGGGTTCACCTTCCACGGCCACCCGGACGACGCCGGCGACCTCTGGAAGACCGGCGACCTCGGCCTGGCCGAAATCGCCCCCGGCGAGCCGTCCGGCGACGAGGTCGAGTTGCCGCCGAAGCTGGTGGCGGAGCTACTTGCCCACGTCGAGCGGGGCGACGACAAGCCGGTCGTCGTGGCGGAAAAACCGGCCCGGGTGCGGGCGGTGCTGCGGGGGCTGTTCCGGGCGTTCCCGCCGTCGGCCCGCGCCAAGCTGTTCTTCGATACGCTGTCGTCCGGGGCGGCGTCCGAGGCCCGGCCGGCCGTGGTCGGGGCGTACTCGGCGGACCCGCTGCGGCTGTGGCCGTCCCGCAAGTTCCACCGGCTCGACCCGGCCGCCGGCACGGTCGCCCCGCCGCTCGCCCCGGTCGTCGGGCTGCCGGCCGAACTCCCCGCCGCGGGTGGGTGGGCCGACCTTTCGGACGCCGACCGGGACGCCGCCGCGGCCG
>JAIEQN010001074.1 GCA_019747685.1 Gemmataceae bacterium | reverse complement strand
GTGGGCCGCCCACACCTCCTCCCCGGGGAGGCCGACGGCCGACCGGAGGGCGAACGGGTCGGTCGCCCACCCCGGGATGTGGCGGTCGTACAGCTCCTTGAAGCTGTCGCAGGTCCAGGTCCGGGAGTGGACGCCGTTCGTGACCGCGTCGATCGGCTGGCCGGGGAACAGTTCGCGGGACACCTCGGCGTGCCGCTTCGCGACCCCGTTCACGTACCGGCTCATGCCCATCCCGAGGCGGGTCATGTCGAGCCGGTCCGCCCCGCCGAGCATCCGAACCACCGGCTCGGGGAGGGGCGCGCCGAGGACCCGGCCGACGAGGTCGTAGGGGAACGCGTCGTGCCCGGCCGGGACCGGGGTGTGGGTGGTGAAGACGCACTCCGCCCGGGTCCCCTGGAAGTCCCACGCCGGCGGCGACCGGTCGGACCCCAGGAGTTCGAGGACGAGGAGGGCGGCGTGCCCCTCGTTCATGTGGAAGCGGTTGAGGGACGTGTGCCCGAGCGCCCGGAGAATGCGGACCCCGCCGACCCCGAGGATGACCTCCTGGGACAGGCGGTAGGAGTCGTCCCCGCCGTACAGGCACGAGGTCAGCTCCCGGTCCGCCGGGTCGTTTCCCGGCACGTCGGTGTCGAGGAAGATCAGGGGGACGGTAAACCCCGACGCCCCGGCCACGTCGTACTGCCAGCCGCGGACCTTCACCGGCCGGCCCTCGATCGCGACCTCGACCTGGGGGGCGAGCGCCCGGCAGAACCGGGCCGGGTCCCAGGCCGACGGCCCCTCCCGCTGGTTGCCCGACGGGTCGAGGGCCTGCGCGAAGTACCCCCTGGCGTTGAGGAGGGAGACGGCGACGACGGGCAGGCCGAGGTCGGCGGCGGACTTGAGCGTGTCGCCGGCGAGGACCCCGAGCCCGCCGCTGTAGGTAGACATCCCCGGGTCGAGGGCCACCTCCATCGAGAAGTACGCGACCCGGCGGGGGGCGTCACCCCGGCCCGCGGGGGGCGCGGCCCCGGCGTAGACCTCGGGGGCCGCCAGGAAGGCGTCCCGGCAGTACGCGGAGCAGAAGGCGAACCGCCGCCCGTGGTAATCGGCGGAGAAGGCCGCGCCGCCGGGGACCGGCATGCCACACACCGGGTCGCTCGTGGTTGCCGTCATGTTCCACACCTCCACTCGTACGCCCCGTATTCCTGTTCCGGAGCCTGTCAACCTCGGGCCGGCTCGCCCGCCGTCAGTCCCTCACGAAAGGGACACCGTCTCCCCGTCCGCCGCGACCCGGGCGTCCCAGCCGAGCCGGGCCCGCACCGCGTCGGCCAACGCCCGCGCCGGGCCGGGCTCCCCGTGCACCGCGTAGACCCACCGCGGCGGGCGCGAGAGCGCGCCCAACCAGGCCAGGAGGTCGTCCCGGCCGGCGTGCCCGGAGAGGCCGTGGACCGTCTCCACCTTGGCCCGGACCGGCACCCGCTCCCCGAAGATCGTGACCGCCTCCGCCCCATGCTGGAGGGCTCGGCCGCGGGTCCCCTCCGCCTGGTAGCCGACGAGCAGCACCGTCGTCCGCGGGTCCGACAGCCGCCGCTGCAGGTGGTGCAGGATCCGCCCGCCCGTCACCATCCCGCTCCCGGCGACGACCACCATCGGCCCGGCCCGGTCATTCAGCGCCTTCGACTCGGCCGGGGTCCGGGTGAGGTGGTACTGGCGGCAGCAGAGCGGGCACCGTCCGGCGTCCATCAACTCGGCCATGTCCAGCGTGTGGTCCTCGGGGTGCCGGCAGAAGATGTCCGTCACGTCGATCCCCATCGGGCTGTCGATGAAGACCGGGACCGGCGGGACGGCCCCCGCGTCCTCCAGCTTCCGGAGCATCCAGATCAGCTCCTGGGTCCGGCCGACGGCGAACGCCGGGACGAGCACCGCCCCGCCCCGTTCGACCGCCTCCCGGAGCACGCGGGCCAGCTCCCCGGACGGGTCCGGCGGGTGGGTGCGGTCCCCGTAGGTCGATTCGATGAGGACCACGTCGGCTTCCGGGACCGGGTCCGCGCCCCGCAGGATCGGGTGGCCGCGCCGCCCCAGGTCGCCGGAGAACGCCAGGGTGACCGGGTCGTGGGCCGTGATCCGCAGTTCGACCGATGCCGACCCGAGGATGTGCCCGGCCCGCCGGAGGGTGGCCGCGAACCCCGGGGCGGCCGGGAACGGCTCGCCGTAGGGTTGTCGGCGGAGGAGCGGGAAGACGGCCTCGGCGTCGGCCGCTGTGTAGAGCGGCAGCGCCGGGCGGTGCTTCGAGTACCCGTGCCGGTTGGCGTGGGCGGCCTCCTCCTCCTGCAAATGGGCGGCGTCCCGCAGCAGCGGGCCGAGTAGGTCGGCCGTCCCGGGGGTGCAGAACACCGCCCCCCGGAACCCGGCCTTCGCCAGGAGCGGCAAGCCCCCGGAGTGGTCGAGGTGGGCGTGGCTGAGGACCACCGCGTCCAGCCGCCGCGGGTCGAACGGGAACCGGTCCCGGTTCCGTTGGCGGAGCGGCTTCGGCCCCTGGAACAGTCCGCAGTCGAGCAGGACCACCCGCCCTCCGGCCCGGACCAGATGGCGGGAGCCGGTCACGGTGCCGGCCGCGCCCAGGAACTGGATCATCGGCGTCTCAGCCACGTGCCACCTCTCCTTCTTCGGCCGCGGCGTACTTGCCCGGGTCAGCGTCGAAGGCGGCGGCGCACCCGGGGCAGCAGAACACGTATCGCCGCCCGCCGTGGGTTCGCTCGGCGTAGCCAGCGGCGGCCGGCAGACGCATCCCGCACACCGGATCGGCCAAAACCTCGGCCGGGTTCGCGGCCCCTTCCCCGGTCCGCCAGGTGCCCTCAAAGCACGACGGCCGGCGGTAGTGCTCGGTCCGGTAGACGCGGAGGAGTTCCGCGAGGAGCCGCTCGGGGTCGGCGTCGTAGAGCACCCGCGAGCCCGTCTCCTTGGCGCAGGCGACGAGGATGTCACGCACCATGCCGCTGATCCCGCCGGTCCCGAGGACCACGCCGATCAGCTTCCCCTCGTCGTAGGCGATGGCCAGTTCCCCGAGCGTCCCGCTCCGCCCGCCGACGATGACGACGATGTCGGACGTGCGGATGTTGTCCACCTCCCGGCCCATCAGCCCGCTCCCGGTGAAGACCAGGATGTCGTGGTACTCGGCCGGGGAGCGGTACTTGTACACGTGCTCGTCGAGGCTGAGGCCGGGGGAGATGCCGAGGACCGTCCCGCCGGCGGCCTTGGCCCCGCGGGCGGCGGCGAGCGGGAGGCCCGGGCATGCCCCGGTGACGAGCACGCACCCGGACCGGGCGATCGCCCGCCCGAGGGCTTCGGCCGCGGCTAGGTGGCCTGGGGTCATGTCTCCCGACGCCCCGCCCATCACCCCGACCTTGAGCGCCATTCCCGGCCAGGCCGGGTTCGTCGATTCCGCGTCCATTGTCTCTCCTTCCTCCCGTTCACGCGAACCACGCCCGGTCATCCCGGAACGGTCGGCCCGCCGGGCGGCGGGGGTGTGCCCTCCCCGCCTAGCTCCCGGGCCGCGGACTCCGCGATCTCCTTCCGGAGGACGTAGTTCAAGACCGTCCGGAGCACGATGACCGCCGCGAGCTGGCCCAGGTCTGTCCAGGTCGGGGTCGCGGCCGTCCGGAGGATGTCCGCGGCGACCTGGAACTCCAGCGCCAGGACCAGCCACCTGCCGAGCGCCAGCCGGGTCGCCTCCGTCTCCGTCCCCGGGACATCCCTCCGGGCGAGCAGGGCGAACGCCCGGACGGCCGCCCGGACGCAGGCGACGGTCACGATCGCCGCGGCGGCCAGTTGGACCCCGGCCGCGAGGTGCAGCGCGGCGGCACGCGAATACTCCTCCATCACCACCTCGTCAGAAGTCTCACACGCCCACTCCGTCGCCCGGCCCGCCTCACGGCTCCCGCCAGCCCGTCCGGCAACCGCCGGCGAGGTGGTCGGCCTCGGCCGGCCCCCAGGTCCCGGCGGCGTAGTTCGGGAACGTCGGGGGCGGGCCGTCCCGCCAGACGGCGAGGACCGGGTCGACGAACGCCCACGCGGCGGCCACCTCGTCGGACCGCAGGAACAGGGTGGGGTCGCCCCGGAGGGCGTCGAGGAGCAGCCGCTCGTACGCCTCCGGGACCGGCTCGGCGAACGACCCGGCGTAGCCGAAGCTCATCGCGACCGGCCCGAGGGCCAGCCGCATCCCCGGCCGCTTCGCCGCGAACGACAGGCTGATCCCCTCGTCCGGCTGGATGCGGAAGGCGAGCGTGTTCGGCTGGCCGCCGGCGTGGCAGCACCCGCACGTCGCCCCGCAGTCGCACCCCCGGTCGCACAGCCCGCCGCCCCGGACCGGGGCGGTGAACAGGCCGGTCGGCGGCCGCTTGAACTCGACCGCCACCTCGGTCACCCGCCGGGGCAGCCGCTTCCCGGCCCGGAGCAGGAACGGCACCCCGGCCCACCGCCAGTTGTCCACCTCGGCCCGCAGCGCCACGTAGGTTTCCGTCGCCGAGTCGGCGGCCACCCCGTCCTCCTCCCGGTAGCCCCGCACCGCTTCCCCGCCGACCCGCCCCGGGCCGTACTGCCCGCGGGCGGCCCGACCGGGGAGGTCGGCCGCGCGGAGCGGGACGAGGTTCCGCAGCACCTTCACCTTCTCGGTCCGCACGTCGTCCGCGGCGAGCGACGCGGGCGGCTCCATCGCCACCAGGGCGAGGAGCTGGACCAGGTGGTTCTGGACCACGTCCCGGATTGCCCCGGCCCGGTCGTACCACGCCCCCCGCCGCCCGGCCATCCCGTCCGCCTCGGCCATCGTGACCTGGACGTGGTCGATGTACCGGCGGTTGAACAGCGGCTCGAAGACGCCGTTCCCGAACCGGAACGCGAGGAGGTTCTGGACCGTCTCTTTCCCCAGGTAGTGGTCGATCCGGTAGAGCTGGTCCTCCCGGAGGAACCGGAGCAGGTGCCGGTCCAGGGCCAGGGCCGACGCGAGGTCCCGGCCGAACGGCTTCTCGACCACCACCCGGGTCCACGGCCCGCCCGCCTCCCGGCTCACCAGGCCCGCGGCGGCGAGGTGTTCGACGATCGGGGGGAAGGAATCGTGGTCGGTCGCCAGGTAGTAGAGGCGGTTCCCGCCCGGGCCGTGTTCGCCGTCCAGCGTTCCCAGCCGCTCGGCCAGCGTGCGATGGCCCTCCGCCGCGGTGAAGTCCGCCCGGTGGTAGAGGACGGACGCGGCGAATCGGTCCCAATCCGCCCCGGCCTCGACCGCGGCCGGGGGGCGGGCCGCGTCCCGGAGTTCCGCCCGGAACCGGGCGTCGTCCTTGTCCCGCCGGCCGACGCCGACGACGGCGAACGGGGCACCGAAGAACCCACCCCGCCAGAGCCGGAACAGTGCGGGGACGAGCTTCCGGGCGGTCAGGTCGCCGGTCGCCCCGAACACGACCACCGTGAACGGCTCCGTCACCCGGGTCGGGGGCGTCGCCGGCCCGCCCGCGCCGGGCGGGACTTTCGTGTCGGCCGGGTGCGCGTTCGCCGTCGTCATAGTGTCCTGCGGTTCAGTGGTGCTTGTACCATCCGACCCCCTTGATGTCGTTCCAGGCCGTCGTCTGGTGGCAGAGGAAGCACTGCCGCACCTGGGCGTGCGGCTGCCCGGCCACCTTCGCCGAGATCATCCCGAAGTGCTCCATGTAGTGGCTCGGCGGGGCCTGGTGGCACTGGGCGCACTCCGTCGAGGCCGGGGACGGGTGACGGAACTCCGGGACCGTCCACTTCCCCGTCCCGTGACACTCCGCGCAGTCCTTGCCGAATAGCCCCCGGTGCCGGTCCTTGGTCGCGTGACACGCCCGGCAGTCGAGGACGGCCTCCCGCCGGGTGATCCCCGGGTGCGGCCCCGCGTCGCCGAGGGACAGCCACAGCCGCACCCGCTCGCGGGTCCGGTCGTCCACGGCCCCTGGGCCGCCCCCGGCCGGCTTCGCCAGCCCGATCCCGGCGAGCACGGCGTGGTCCATGACCGTCGGCCGGGCGGCCGCCCCGCGGTGCTCCGTGTGGCACTCCCAGCACGTCCCGACCGTCGCGTGGAAAGCGGTCGGCTGCCGCCCGAGGACCGGGCTGTCGGCGTGGCACGCGGCGCACTTGTCCGCCGTCACCCCCTTGACCGGGGTGTGGCAGGCGGCGCAGTCGTTCGCGAGGAAGGCGTGGGCCGCGGACAGGTCGCCCGGGCTCGCCTGCCGCTCCCAGGTCTCGGCCCGGCCGAGGGTGGTGAACCGGGTCAGGACCCAGACCCCGGCCGCAGCCGCGAGAACCATCGCGGAGACCACCGCCCAGCGTTTCCACCCCGCGAGTTTCATGCGAACCACCTCAGCCCGTAGCGGACCCCGGCCCACACGTGGAGGGCGAGCAGGGCGTAGAGGACGACGCCGGTGACGACGTGGACCCGGAGCCAGGCGGCGAACCACCACTTGAACGTCTCGTGGGTCTTGATGGCGTACTCCAGGTCGGCGATGGCGTCGGCGAGCCGCAGGGCGCGAACGGGGGCGGGGAGCGGCCCGGCCGCCGTGGCAGGAACGAAGAGTCCCGCGAGGAGGCGCGTCCAGAACCCCGCCAGGGGGCGGAGGACGGCCGCCGCTTCGAGGTGCGCGGCGACCTCGCCCGCCGTCTGCCGGTAGGCCACCTCCAGGCGCGTCAGGAGTTCCTGCTTCTCGTGGATCTCCAGGGACACCTGCTTCATCAGGTGGCGGCCGACGAACCCGCTCAGGACGACGACGAGCGACACCGCCGTGAGCGCCACCCCCAGGGTGCTCTCGAACTTGTGGCCGGAGTGGAGCAGGCCCAGGATCGCGCCGAGGAGGCCGGTGTACATGTGCCAGGCGAGGAGCGTCCGCATCGACACCCGGGCGGTGGTCCACCGCTTGAGCGGCGGCACCCGCTTCACGGCGGAGTAGGCGAGGGAGACGACCATGAGCGTCGCCCCCGCCACCCCGAGGACGCCGCCCCAGGCGCTCCCGGCAAACCGCGGGTCGCGGTGGACCAGGAACCCCAGCCAGAGGACCAGGAGCAGGGCGACCAGCCCGCCGACGACAAGCGGCTCGCGGTCTCTCATCTCTCGCCTCCGCCGCCGCGGCCGACGGCCTGGGACCCGGGCCGGCCGGAACGGTCCGGGTCATATGGCGTCACTTTTCGGAGAGAACGTCCGGTCTTCAGCCCGGCCACGAAGAGCACCAGGGCGATGGCCCCGGCGGCAAAGATCGTGTCGCCGGGCACCCGCAGCCAGCGGAGCGTCTGCATCACCTCCGTGTGCATGAACT
>JAIEQN010000778.1 GCA_019747685.1 Gemmataceae bacterium | reverse complement strand
TGCAGGACCGCCTCGTGCGCGCCCAGCAGCGCGTGGCGTCGGAGCAGTCCGAGGCGACGCAGGCGAAGATCTCCACCGCGGTGTCGATCGGCTCGGCGGTGCTCGGCGCCATCTTCGGCCGGAAGACCAGCATGGCGGAGATCACGCGCGTGGGTGCGGCGGCGTGCGTGGCCCTGGGGTTCGTCGACCTGGGCCGGATGCTCCTGGCCGGCCGGGCCCCGCTGCTCGGGGTCGCCCAGTGGTGGTGCCTCGCCCTGGTCGCGGCGATCGGCTTCGCGGGGGTGGGCGCCTGGCGGCAGCTCGACCGGGCCCGGGCGGCGCACCCCGCCGAGGCGGTGGCGGGGGCCCGCAGCGTGCTCCGGATCCTGGTGCTGTTCGCCCTGGTCACCCCGTTCTGGTCCCTGTTCGACCAGAAGGCGTCGACGTGGGTCCTCCAGGCCAACGGGATGACGAAGCCGGGCTGGTTCGAGCCGTCGCAGATGCAGGCCCTCAACCCGCTCCTGGTGATGCTGCTGATCCCGTTCAACAACCTGGTCCTGTACCCGGCGCTGCGGCGGCGGGGCATCGAGCCGACGGCCCTGCGGCGGATGACTACCGGGATCGCGTTCTCCGGCCTGTCCTGGGTGGCGGTCGGGGCGTTCCAGGTGTGGCTGGACGCCGGCGAGCCGCTGTCGATCGCCTGGCAGGTCCTCCCCTACGCCCTGCTCACCTTCGGCGAGGTGCTGGTCTCGGCGACCGGGCTGGAGTTCGCCTACAGCCAGGCCCCGGGCCCGATGAAGGGCGCCATCATGGCCTTCTGGAGCCTGTCGGTGACGGTCGGCAACCTGTGGGTGTTGCTGGTGAACGCGGCCGTCCGCAACGACGGGGTGACCCGCGCCATCGGGGGCTCCGGGCTGGGGGTGATGAGCTCCCAGATGTTCTTCTTCGCCGCCTTCGCGTTCCTGGCGGCGCTGGCCTTCGGGTGGTACGCGGCCCGGTACCCGCTCGCGGACCATTACCGGACCGCCGGGTAGGGGCGGGCGCGCCGGCCGGGAGCCGGGCCAGGCGGTCGGGTCCCAGGGCGAGCCGTGGCGGGCCCGGCGGGGCCGCCCGGAGGGGGGTCCGCGGGAAAAAGGAAGGGGCCGCCTTCCCGGCGAACCGGGTGGCGGCCCCTTCGTGTTTCCGACTCCCGATCAGAGTGCCGAGGAGAGGACTTGAACCTCCACGACCTTACGGCCACTAGAACCTGAATCTAGCGCGTCTGCCAATTCCGCCACCTCGGCAGGTGCCGGCACCGTCCCGGTGTGGAGGTATCTTAACCGCCCGGCCCCGGGCGTCAAGCGTCCGGCCCCGGGTCGCCGGTCACGGGTTGCCGTCGCCCGACCCGCCCCCGCCGCCCGGCGGGAACCCGGGGAAGTTCGGCAGGGAGGCCGCCGTCCCGGCGGTGGCCGGGGTCGGCTCGGTCAGCTCGATGTCCACCCCGGCCGGCGGCAGGCTGTCCATCGCCTTGAGCCACCGGGCGGCGAACTCCTTGAACGTTTCCCGGTCCCCCTCCCGGGCCGGGCCGGTGGTCAGGTCGAACGCCTCGGCGAACAGCCGCAGCCGGGTCGGCTCGTCGATCGGCAGGTCCCGGGGCATCCGGGCCAGCTCGGCCGTGTACCGGGCGAGCTGGCCCGGGTGCTTCTTGGCCAGGTAGTAGTACAAGGCCCAGGAGGTCGCGTAGGCCTTGTCCCGCAGGAACGTCAGCCGCTTTCGCTCCAGCGTCACCGGGTCGGGCGTGGCCGACCCGGTCCGGGTGAGGAAGTCGCCCGGCCGCGACCCGATCCCGACCCCGGCCGGCGGGTCCTTCTTCTTCACCACCGGGGGCAGCGGCAGCCGCGGGTCGTCGGCGTCGAGCCGATCGGCCAGGGCCACGAAGTACCCGTCGGAGACGACGTTCTGGAGGGTCCGGCCCGGGTCCGGGTTGAGCTGCTTCTTCTCGACCATCTCCCGGAACAGCTTCTGGTAGACGAAGTTCGGCACCCCGTACCCGGTGGTCAGCCCGACGGTGGCGACCGTCTTCTCCTTCTCCCCGTCCTCCTTGGTGGTGAACACCGGGCCCCGCGGCCGCTGGTAGAACGACGCCGCCCCGCTGCCCAGCCACAGGGGCAGGGTGACGTGCCGGGGGAGCAGCCCGGCCGCGTAACCGAGCTGCCGCGACCCCTCCCGGCTGACCGCCTGCCACTCGGTCGCGTCGGCCGCGTACCGCTCGACCATGGCGTAGGTCATCATCAGGGCCACTTCCTCGGGCAGCTTCGAGTCCTTGGTCCGCCGGGTGGTGTCGATCGGGACCGCGATCTTCCGGCCGTTGCCGTCCAGCAGGGCCTGCCGGGACGCCCCCTTGGTGTACATCTGCTGGAGCTGCCGCTGGAACGTCTGGCCGACCTCGTCCAGCCGCTCCGGGGCCAGGACCAGGGCGTCGAACTCGGGCACGTAGAACGAGTCGGCCACCACCGGGAACCGGTCGAGCGAGTTGGCCAGCTTGATCGTGTCGGCGGCGGTCTTCGGGAGGATGGCGGTCAGCGGCCGGTCCGGGACCGGCAGGGCCCGGCCCTGGGTGGCGTGCCACAGGTAGAACGCCCGCAGGTTGTCCTCGAGCTGGCCGAGCCGGCGGGCGCGGTCCTCCTCCGACGCGTCCCAGTAGACCAGGTCGTAGTGCCCGCGGGTGACGGACTGGGCCCCCAGGAACCCGCCGTCGAGGAACCGCTTGACCCACGCCGCCCCGTCGCCCCGCTGGGCCGGCAGGTCCCGGAGCGGCCGCTGGACCTTCGCGTAGGCGTCCAGGAAGGCCACCACCGGGGGCGGCGTCCGCAGCTTCTTGTCGGCCGCCGCGGCGGCCAGCTCGTCGGCGTACTGGACGGCCTCCGCGACCATCCCGTAGGCCAGCGCCTCGGTCACCAGGTCGAGCAGGATTTGGCCGTCCGTCCCGTTCTTCTTGACCCAGGCGTCGTGCTTCTCGGCCACCTGCGACTGGCGGGTCTTGTTGGCCGGCGGGGTGGCCTGGCCGAAGTCCGCGTAGGCCTGGACGGCCGCGTTGTCGACGAACAGGTTGGTGTACCCGTAGGGGTGGGCGAACCCGAGCCGCCACTCCGGGTTGAAGAACTGGTTGGGCTCGCCGAACCGCGGGTAGAACGCCCGCCGCTGGGGCGGCTTGGTGAACGGGACGACGACGAAAATCGACTTGGTCGGGTCGGCCGGGGGGCCGGCGACGGCCTGCCCGACGGCCCCCGGCGGCCCGTACCCGGGCATGCCCCCGTACCCCCCCATCGCCGAGCCCAACAGCCCGCCCCCGCCGGGCTTCATCCCGCCCCCGGCGGCCGGCCCGCCGCCGGACAAGCCCCCCCCGCCCGCCGGGCCGGGCATTCCCGGCCGGCCGGACGGCATCCCGCCCGGGCCGAACGGCGACATCCCGCCGAACCCGCCGGGGCCGGACGGGCCGGCGGCGACGGTCGACCCGGCACCCCCGCCGCTCCCCTCGAGGAGCACCCGGACGACCAGATACCCGGCCTCGGAGGTGGAGGCGGCGGCGGCCACCAGCCCGGCCGCGAGCGCGAACCGTTTCATCGGGGAAGCTCCGGGGCGGGCCGGCGGCCCGCCGGGTGGGGCGGTCGGGTCAGTTCCGGGGGAGGACCAGGCCCGGGTTCTCCCGGTACGGGGCCGGGGTCGCCTTCTTGTCCGCCCGGAGGGTGGCGTCGCGGTACTGCTTGAACCCCTCCAGGTCGATCCGCCCGCCCGACTCCATCGGGCCGAGGACCCGCCGCTCGGCCTCCCCGGCCAGCGCCTTGACCACCGCCGGCACCTGGGTCGGGGAGTAGGCGGCCGGGGCGGCCGGGTTGAAGTTGGCGTCGTACAGCCCCTGCCACAGCCTCAGGGCGTCGAGCAGCCGGCCGGCGTACCCCCGCCACGGGAGCGATTTGTCGTCGGCCTTCGCCGCCTTCTTGTCGGCGAAGGTGATCAGCCCGGAGGCGATGGCGTCGGACATGGCGTAGGCGTACGGCTCGGCGTTCAGGGCCCGCGGGGGGTTCATGTTGCACAGCCCGATGACCGCCTCGGCCACCTCGGACGGGCCCGGCGGGACGCCCAGGGCCGGGTCCGACATCGCCACCCGGGCCAGGGTGTACGACGGGTACAGGGTCTGCCCCTTGGACGGGGAGAACTCGGCGAACCGGCACTGCCCGAGGGCCCGGATGGCCTCCCGGCGGATGAACCGGAGGACCGGGGCCAGGTCCTCGGGGACGGCCGCCGGCTTCCCGTCCGCCCCGGGGGGCAGCGGGAGGATGGCGGCCGGGTCCTCGACCGCCTTCTGGAGGGCCGCGACCAGGGCCGCCGTCGCGGCCGGGTCGCCACTGTGCTTGCGGGTCTGGAGGTCGTTGATGTCGTAGGCGGCCAGCAGGTGGCCGGCGGCCTGGAACAGGTGGTGCTTGACCTCCGGCCGGACGTTCTGGTTGGCCAACAGGTCGGTGACGGTCTTGTAGTGGGCGGTCGCCCCGGACCGGCAGGCGGTGGCCAGGGCCCGGGCCCCGTTCACCGCGATGATCTGGTCGCCGGCCGTCGGCAGCCGGCCCAGGGCCGCGTCGAACGCCGTCCCCAGCTCGCGGATGTAGTCGGCGTTGTCCGGCCCGACCTTGCCGCCCGGCTCCGGGACCAGGACGGCCAGGTCGATCAGCCCCCGGTCGCCGACGATCTCGTTGACGGTCGGGACCTGCCCCCCGCCCTTGACGGTCGGCGGGATGAACTCCTGGGCGGCGGCGTACACCTTCGGGGTGGCCAGCAGGTCGGCGACGTACTGGGCGTAGGCCCCGAGCGTCTCCTTGGCCCGCTTCATGTCGGCCGCCGGGATGCCCTTGGCGCTGCGGTACACGTTGACCACGTCGCCGGCGTTCTTCGGCCGGGCCGGCAGGTCGTCCTTGGCCGGCTGGCGGCCGGCGGCCGGCGGCCCGACGAGGGCGAACCCGGCGGCCGCCAGGAGTGTCCAGGAGAGGGGACGGACGAGGCGCATCGGACCCCCGTTTTCGACAGCGGCGCGGAACAGGGCGGTAAGTCCTCAACGGCGGCGGCCGCCGGGCGTTGGCCGCCGGCCCCGGCCCGGGGCCTACCGTTGAGGCTAACCGGGTGCCGGACGGGATTCAAGGGACCCGGCCGTGCGGTGCTGCCCCGGTTCGGTGGCACAGGCCTTCCTGCCTATGCGGCACAGGCCGGGAGGCCTGTACCACCGAACCGAGACACCACCAACCGGGGCCGGACGACCGCCCGGTCGTGCCGGCCGGGCCGGGAAAGCCGGTTGCCGGGGACCGGCGGATCGGTTACAAAGCAGGGGACGACGGGCCGTAGCGCAGCTTGGCTAGCGCGCTTGCTTGGGGTGCAAGAGGTCGTGGGTTCAAATCCCGCCGGCCCGACTAGAAGGACCCCAGTTTTCCAGGGTTTTCAGCGGTAATTGAGTTCCGTGCCGGGCGGGAATACCATCCCGGCACGGAACTCCGACACGAAACTCCTCGTGGGTCGGGTTCCCCCCGGTTCACGAGGAGTTTTCGCGTCATGGCCCGCCCCCGCAACCCGTGGTACCGAGCCGCCCGGAACGACTGGCTGGTGATGATCGACGGGCGGCAGGAGCCCCTCGGCCCGCACCCGGCCGGGGCCGGCCCGCCCCGCCGCGGGAAGCCGAAACCCGGCCGGAAGACCGGCGACTGGGTCGTCCCCGAGGCCGTCCGGAAGGAGTACTTCCGGAAGATGTCGGAGCGGGACAAGCCGGACGACGGCGCCGCCCCGAAGGGCACCGTGGCCGCGCTCGCCGGCCGCTTCCTCGCGTGGACCGAGAAGCACAAGGCCCCCGCCACCTACGCCCAAAGGCGGTACTTCCTCCGGTCGTTCGTGAACTTCGGCCGGGTCCGGCTGACCCAGCCCCACCGGGTCACCGACGACCTCGTGGAGCGGTGGCTCGACGCCCACCCCGGGTGGAAGGCGTCCCGCCGGCACGCCGTCCTGTGCGTCCTGCGGGCGTTCAACTGGGCGGTCAAGAAGAAGCTGCTGGCGAAGAACCCGGTCGGCGGCATCGAGGTGCCGCCGCCGACGCGGGTGCTCGCCTACCTGACCGCGGACCAGCGGGCGGCCCTGTTCGCCGCGACGAAGGACCGGGCGTTCAAGGACTTCCTGACCGCCCTGTCGGAGACCGGGTGTCGGCCCGGCGAGGTCGCCGCCGTGACCGCGGCCGACGCGGACCTCGGCCGCGGCCTCTGGGTGCTCGCGGCCCACAAGACCGGGAGGAAGACCGGGAAGCCCCGCGTCGTGTTCCTGACCGACGCCATGCTCGGGCTGACGCGGGAGCTGGTCGCGAAGCACCCGGAGGGGCCGCTGTTCCTCAACTACCGCAAGCGGCCCTGGGTCCGGAACGCGGTCCGGTGCCGGTTCCGGGCGTTCCGGAAACTGTTCCCGCAGTTCGGCCACTTCACGGCGTACAGCTACCGCCGGGCCTACGTGACCGACGCCCTCGAGCGGGGGCTCGGCATCGCCCACGTCGCCGAACTGGTCGGGCACACCTCGACCGAGATGATCCAACGCCATTACAACCAACTCCAGGAGCGGACGGAGCACATGCGGGAGATGGCGAACCGGGCGACGGGGTGAACCGACGAAAGCCCCCGGGGAGTTCCCGGGGGCTCGGCGGGTCGTCAGGCGAGGTGCTGGGCGAACAGCGTCTCGTCGTCGCGGCGGTGCTGTTGCTCGAAAGCCACGACGTCCTCCTCCTTCAGTCTGATGGTCCCGCGGCCGACCCCGAACCGGACGGACGGCATGCGGCCGGAGGCGACCAGCGAATAGACCGTCGACTTAGCCACCCCCCAGCGGGCGGCCACGGCCTTGACGGTCAGGTACGAGGTCATTCGCCCTCCTCCCCGTCGTCCGGCGAGTACCAGCCGAGGAGGACGCCAGCGACGGCCGACGGGAGCGACGGGTGGGACCAGACCACCCCCAGCGAGCGGGCCAGGGCGGCGACGATCCCCCCGGCCAGGTACCCGCCGACCAGGAGCCCGAGGGCGGCCGGCAGGAGGGCGGACAGCAGCGGGTGCCGCTGCCAGTGGGCGAACGCAAGCCCGAAGGCGACGGCCAGCACGACCAGCAGGGCGAGCCAGGCGAACACGATCAGCCACGCGAGGGTCTTGGTCACGGTCGGGTCCTCCGAGGGGAACGGGATGGTCGGGCGGCGGGGCGGGGTTGCCGGGGCGGGGGCCGGCCGCCGGAGGCCGGTTGCGGCGGCCGCCAGGCCGGCCC
>JAIEQN010000010.1 GCA_019747685.1 Gemmataceae bacterium | reverse complement strand
GTCGGCCTTCTCCAGCAGCCCGCCGGCCCGGAAGCACTCGACGAACACGTCCTGGGCGGCGTCGTCGGCGTCCGGCGGGCGGGGCGCGGCCCGCCAGCGGGCGACGAGGTACGCCCGGACCACCGGCAGGTAGACGCGGGCGAAGCGGTCCCGGGCGGCCTGGTCGCCGCCGGCCGCGTCGCGGATCAGCGTCCAGCAGGTGGGTTCGGGGCTTCGAGAACCTGCTTCCACTTCTGGGGCACCCCCCGGTACGCGCCGCGGTACGTCGCCTCCAGCGGCACCGGCACGAACTCGTCCGGCGTCAGGAATAGCGGCATGGACAACAGGTCCCGGCCCACCGCCGTCGGCTCGACCCGCGCCTGCTTCCGCGGCCCGGCGGTGTACGCCGCCAGGGTGAGCGGCTCGTCCGCCGGCAGGTGGTACGGGTCGGCGGCGAACTCGCCCCAGATCGCGGCGTGGATGCCGAACGGGTCGCGGGGCGTCGGCGGGAACAGGTCGACGACGAGCAGGTGGAACCCGCGGTACAGGGCTTCCACCGCCTTCTCGACGAACGACCGGATGGCGTGGCGGGACGACTTGTTCCCCGGCGAGACGATCTCGACCAGGGCGACGATCCGGTCCCCGCTGGCGTGCCGGACGACGACCGTCCGCCGCTTCAGCACGTAGTCGTCCATCCCGGCTTCGGCGAAGTGGCGGGGCGGCGGGAGGGTCGCGGTCGCCACCCCGCCGGTGCCGACCGCCGCCGAACCGGGCGGCGTGCCGTTGGCCTGGGGGTACGTGTCGGCTTGCAGCGCGAGCACGTCCGGCCCGAGCGGGCCGGCGATCTGCTCGGCCTGGGCGTAGTACCCCGGCGGCAGCAGGCCGTCGTTGAGCGCGGTGCGGACTTCCGCGACCCACGCGACGTGCAAGTCGTGGAACGTCCCGTCGGACACGCGGGTCCAGTCGTGGATCGGCATGGCGACACCCCCTGCGGACATGATACCCCGGCGGCGACCGCTTCGCCTCCCGCGGCGGCCGCGTCGCGGATGAGCGTCCAGCAGGTGGCGTCGGCCGCGGGCATGGGGTCACGGCTCGACCAACTTGGCCGGCCGGGGCTGCGGGGCGACGGCCGGGGCGGTCCGGTCGCGGAGGGCGCGGACCTCGGCCCACAGCCGCCGCCACTCGGTCGCCTCGTCGGCCGGCAGCTTCGCCAACTCGTCCTCATCCCGGACCGAGTTCAAGTCGGAGTCCGTAAGCCAGTGGTTCATCATTCGGTGGACTTCAGCCCGTGACGTATCGCGTCCCTGGTATTGCTTCTCCCGGGCGAGCGCGGCATTCAGCCACCCCAGCCCCTTCCGCCGCATCGCCGGTCGCTCGTCCGGCGGGGGCGGGTCGATACCCTGGCCCGTGCTGGCGAGGATCGCCGCGCAGGCCGGGTCGTAAGGATCGAGTCTCCAGTGCTTCGAGAACGCCACACCTTTTTCGAGCGTGGTGGAGTAGAACCGCACGGCGAGCCCCGGGCGACCGGCCTTGACCAACTTCGGGACGAGACCATCTGCGATGTCCGACAGGACTCCCGCAATGAAACCGTGGGAGACGAAGGAGTCGCCCTCGTGTTGCTCGTCGTCCGATTGCCGCGGGGGTTGGGCGAGGGCCGAGACCAGCCCGTTCCAGTCCCCCTTCCCGTCCAGCACCCAGATCATCCCGAGCCGGGCCGGGTCGTAGTCCGCGGCGAGCGTGGCAGCGGTGCGGAAGGACGCCTCCGCCCGGTCGAAATCCTTCCTCCGGCACAGGATGTAGCCGAGGGTGGTGTGAGCCAGGGGCGTGTTCAGGCCGAGCCGGATCGCCCGCCGGACCGCAGCCTCGCACTCCGCCAGGTCCGCGTCGTCCGGCAAGTACATCCACGGGTAGCCGAGGTTGAAGTAATCCGTGGCGCGGTTCGGCCCCAGGGCGACCGCGAGCCGCAACCAGGAGACTGCCTCGGCGACGAACGCCGACTTCTTGGTGGGAAGGGTGATGATTATCTCGGCCAATGTGGCGGATGCAACCCCGTCGAGTTCCGGAAACGGGTTCGACCGGGACTGCCCCTCCGCACCACCGGCGCCGAAGTCTACGAACAGCATGCTGCTGCCGATCTGCCGGGCCAGCCGGTAGCTGTCGGGGTGCGCCAACCAGGCCGCCTTCATGAGGCGAAGACCGTCCTCGCCGCTGTAGAGTGCCGGCTGCGAGCCGAAAGCGGCGGCGAACCCCGGCGGCAGGGTCGCCCCGTCGGCCTTGGCGGCGAGCGCCCGGATGCGGTCCTCGTCCCGGGCCGCGACCGCCGCCCGGACCTCCGACCGGAACGGGTCCGGGTCGGCGGCGGCGAGGACCGCCCGCAGCCCGGCCCGGTCCGGCTCGCGGAAGAACCAGTCGTCGAGGGCGACGAGCAGCGCGTCGGCGATGACCGATCGTCGCAGCGTGTCCCGGACCCGCTCGGCCGGCTCCTGCCCGATCGCCAGGCCGTACCCGTCGAACGCCGCGGCGTACCCCGCGAGGATCGCTTTCCGCCTCTTGCCGGTACTGTCGCCCTGGAACGGGATGGCCCCGGCCTGCTCCGAGATACCGCGGAGGCGGTCGAGCATGGCTCGGTCCCTCATCGTGGCGGCCAGCCGGTCGGCCAAGTCCGGGGCGTCCGCCTGCGGCAGTTCGCGCTCCGCCACCTCGAGGGAGGCGTCGACCTCCGGCAGCCTGTCGGCCCGCAGGGCGGCCTCGGCCTGATCCAGCGCGGAGACGATGGCCTGGCGGGCGGTGGCGGCCGCGACCTCCCGCTCCCGCTGGCGGTCGGCCGCCTGCCGGTCGGCCCACCACCCGGCCGCGCCACCCCCGAGGAGCAGCAGCCCGACCGCCGCGGCCAAGGCGAGTTGGACCCGCCGCCGCTTCCGCTGCTCCCGCGCCTCCGCGGCCGCCGCCGCCCGGTCGAGTTCCGCCCGCCGGGCCCGGTCCTCGACCCCGGCCAGGTGGGCCGACACCGCACCGACCACCTCGCCGGCGTGCCGCGGGCGGGCGTCCCGGTCGGCGGCCAAACACCGCTTGCACAGGGCGATCAGCTCCGCGTCGGCCCCGCAGCCGTCGAGCCGGGCGAAGGCGTCGCCCAGCTCCCCGCGGATGGCCATCAGCCGGGTCGCCTCGGCGGACGCGGCCGGGTACGGCGGCCGGCCGGTCAGGACGACGCACAGCACGGCCCCCAGCCCGAACACGTCGGCCCGCTCGTCGAGCTTGTCGGTCTCGCCGCCGGCCTGCTCCGGGGACATGTATGCCGGGGTGCCCATGACGCTACCGGCGGCCGTCTCCGACCCGCTGCCCGAGCGGGCGGTGTGGATGACGGTCGGCTCCTCCCGGGGCTCCGGCCGCGGACGCTCGCGGGCCGCCTGGGTCGCCCGGTCCTCGTCGGCGACCCCGCCGCGGGGGAGGACCTTGGCCAGGCCCCAGTCCATCACCAGCACCTCGCCGAAGCTCCCGACCATCACGTTCGCCGGCTTGAGGTCGCGGTGGATCACCCCACGGCTGTGGGCGTAGGCCACCGTCTGGCACACCTGGAGGAAGACGTGCAGGGACCGGCCGCGGTCGGCCGCCGGGTCGGGCCGCTCGGTGAGCAGGTCGGCCAGGGTGCGGCCCTTGACCAGCTTCATGGCGAAGAACGGGCGGCCGTCGGCGAACCGGCCGAGGTCGTACACCGGGACGACGCCCGGGTGCTGGAGCTGGCCGCCGACCTGGGCCTCCTCGACGAACCGCTGCTCGGCGGCCGGGCGGCCGGCGAGTTCGGCCTTGAGCACCTTAAAGGCGAGGTCGCGGCCGAGGTCGGGGTCGCGGCCCTTGAGGATCACGCCCATGCCGCCGCGGGCGATCTCGCCGAGCAACTGGTAGCGGGCGTCGGTGCCGCGGGGCATCTCCGGGGAGGACGGCTGAACGACCGGGGCGTCGTCGGACGGCTCGTCACGCAACAGCGGCGGCTGGGACCAGCCGCCGGGGGTGGCGTCGGGGTCGAACGCGGCGGCGAGGCCGGCGTCGAGGGCCGGGTCGAACGGGCCGGTGGGCTCGTCGGCGGGGGCCGGCGGGTGGGTGCGGGTGGGGTCGGCGGGCGTCACGGGCGGACCTCCGGGGGTGCGGCTTCCCCCCAGGTTCGCCGACCGGGACGGTTTCGCGGAAGAAAAATCGAAAAAAACCGCGGGCGTGCCCGGTCGGGGCCGACGCCGACCCGGCCGAGCCGCCCGGCCGGTGCCCGCTCGGGTGGGTGAACGTGTCGAGTTGAAGGCCGGGCGGAACCTGCTGGTGGTCCGGACGGCCGGCCGCGGGACCGACCGGCCGGAATTCGCAGTCACATTGGCCGGTCCGGCGGAATGACCGGGGTGCGGCTTCTCGTTCCGCCCGCCACCTTTACCTCGCCGGGGGCCAGGGGAAGACGGCCCCCCCGGTCCACGCAGCGGGCCGCGCCGTCCACGACTTCGCCCCGGACGACCCGCGGAAGAAACGGCACCCCACTCCCCGACAGGACCCCACGAGGGCGGAGTGGAAAACCCAGCTGCTAAGCAGATCAATGCGGCGGGTGGTTCCGTACACTGTGACGGGCCGGCCTCCCGGGAACACCGCATGGCTTACCTCGCCGCCCGCCCGGAGGCCGCCGTCCTGCGGCGGCACCTGGCCTGGCGGCGGAACGTCCTCGCCCTGGTCGTCCTCGCCACCGCCGCCACCGCCGCCCTCGACCCCGGCGTCGAGCCGGCGGGGACACCCCCGCTCCCGATCCGGCTGGGGCCCGAGGACGAGCCCGCCGAGCCGACGGCCTTCGGCCGCACGGCCGACCTGGCCTGGGACCTGTCGTACTACGCCCTGCCGGCGTCCGCCCTCCTGGCCGCCGTCCTCTGGCGCCGCCCGCGGCCGTCCCGCGCCGCCCTGCTGGCCGGGTGGGTCGCCGGGTTCCTGGTCCCGGTCGCCGTCGCCCTGGTGCCGTGGGATTGGTGGCCGGCCGGGCGGCCGCCCCCGGCGACGGCAGAGGAGCTGATCGCCCGCCGGTACGAGCGGGTCGCCGCCGGGGTCGGGTGGGGGGCGTACTACGCGGTCATGCTCAGCCCGGCCGTCCTGGCCCTGGTCCCGGGGGCCATGCGGGCCTGCGTCCGGGTGAAGACGCTGCTGCCGGAGGCGGCCCTGCCGGGGTGGCTGCTGGCGGCCGCCGCCCCGCTGAACGGGCTGCTGGTGGCGGTGGCGTTCGTCGCCCTGGCCCAGGTCGCCCCCAGCCCGCTGCTGGTGGCCGGCCTGCTCCTGTGGCTGGCCGCCCCGCTGGCCTACCTGGCCGCCGGCGGCACCCTGACACGCCCGGTCGTTTCCCCCGCCGACCGGCGGCGGTTGGGCCGGGTGCGGGTCGCGGCCGGGGCCCTCGGGGTGGGGGCGGCCGCCTGCCTG
The DNA here is from genome assembly GCA_019747685.1 of Gemmataceae bacterium. Classification (GTDB taxonomy): domain Bacteria; phylum Planctomycetota; class Planctomycetia; order Gemmatales; family Gemmataceae; genus Urbifossiella. The sequence goes on along the minus strand of JAIEQN010000010.1, from coordinate 1,858 downwards.
GTCGCCCACGCCCTGACCGGGGAGGTACTCGGGGTGCGGCTGGTCGGGACCGACCCGGGGTCGTCGCTCGTCCGGCCCCGGCAGGTCGTGCGGTACGTCCTCGACTTCGCGGGACGGTCGCTGTTCGTGACCGTCCTGGGGGCCGACCTGATCCTCCGGGCCACGCTGGCGGCGTGGCGGGCCCAGCGGGAGTTCCAGGGCACCCCGGCGGCGGCCGGGTTCGACCGGGTGGCGCGGGGTCTGGAGGACGCGCTGGCCCGGCGGCCGGGCCCGGGCGGGGGTTGAGACGGGGCGGGGTCAGACCGTCAGTTGCTGGAAGTTGCCCAGGGTCACGGCGGCGTCCCCACTCCCCGCCGCTGGTCAGGGTGACGGTCAGGGTGTAGTCCCAAAAGTACACCGACTTGAGCGTCCCGGTACTCAGGGTGGCACTCCGGACGACGGTCCCGGCCGCCGTCCCCTCCATCACGAACAACAACTCCGTGCCGACGCTCACCGTCAGCGTGTCGCCGTCGCCCAGCTGCGCGAACTGGTAGTCGAACGTCATCCCGGTCCCGGTGACCGCCGGGTCGAACTTACCGGTCCAGGTGGCCGTCCCGTCCGCGTCGCTCAGGGTGATGCTGGAGCCGCCCCCGGAGGTGGTCACGTCCCCGGACTGGGTGTACGAGTCGAACGTCACCGGGGTGAACACCGGCGTCACCGTGGCCGTCGGCGGGAACGGCTCTTCCTCCGTCAAGTCGTACTGGTCGGACAAGCGGAACACGCTCCAGTCCTGGTCGGACAGGGCGGGGAGCGGGACCCCCGGCGGGGGGTTGAGCAGCGGGGAGAACGCCAGCCCGCCGTCCCCGCCCGCGGCCGTGGTGCCGGCGTACCAGGAGGCCGCGTAGGTGTGCCGGGCGGACACGTTGGTGCCGACCTTGAGCGGGTCGAGGAAGGTGTAGACGAACGGGTCCAGGGCCACGTCGACCACGTTGCTCAGCCCGGCCCCGGCGACGTTCGAGTACCGCTCACCGAAGTACGAGGCGTAGTTGTCCACGAACGTCCCGCCGGCCGTCGGGTCCCGGGTGATCGCCAGTTGGCTCAGGAAGTACCAGTTGAAGTTGGCCGCCTCGAACTTCTGGGTCAGCTCGTCCTCCGGCGAGTCGAGGGTGGTCAGCTGCTCCGGCGGGGAGCCGAGCCGGGCCAGCTCGGCGGCCGCCACCGTGGCCACCTTCGACCCGTGGCTGTGGCCGAGCAGGTGGAGCCGGCCGCCGGCGGCGAACGACGGGGCGACGGCCTGCCCGACCGCCGCGGCCAGCCGCAGGCCGTTCTGGGTGGTGTGGGCCTCGGACAGGTTCACGTCCCCGGTCAGGGCGTCGAGGCTGCTGATGACGCCGACGGTGGCCGACTCGTCCAGCCAGGAGTAGGCGAGGACCACCGCGTTCGGGTCGGCGTCCGTAATGACCTTGGCGATGCCGGCCGGGGAGACGGTCACGTCGAACGTGTTGTCCGGCGGCGGCATCCCGTTGAGCAGGTAGGGGGCCGCCGGCCCGAGGTCGTCGGTGTTGTACGGGGCGGCCTCGGGGTACCCCGGGTCCGTCGGGTCGGTCTGCCACCACTTGAGCACCTTCCCGGTGGCGTTGAAGTAGCCGTCCACCCAGCCGCGGTAACCGGGCGCCCAGCCGTGGGCGAGGACGTACAGGTTGGCCGGGCCGGCGACGCTGCCGGCGGCCACCGGGCCGAACGTGCCGGCCGGGCCGGACCCCGGGTCGTACCGGGCCAGCCGCTCCAGCAGCGGGATGTCGGCCGCCGGGGAGAGGTCCTCGGCCCCGGTCCCGCCGTCGGACCCGAGCAGGTCGCCGCCGAGGGCGACCCCGCCGGC
>JAIEQN010000994.1 GCA_019747685.1 Gemmataceae bacterium | reverse complement strand
CGGCCGGCCGAGGCACCCGGCCAGGGCCACCGCCGTCGGCCACCGCTCGGCCGCGTTGGCGTCCGCCGCCAGCCCCTTCGTCCGCTCGGCGATCTTGGCCAAAAGGCCCGCGGCCTCGTCGGCCTTCCCCTGGGCGGCCCGGACGACGGCCAACAGCGCCTGCCGGCCGGCCTCGGCCAGCGGGTCGCCGGGCGGGGCCTTGACCAGCCGGTCGGCCAGGTCGTCGAGCTTGCCGGCGGCCTCGGCCGCGGCCACCAGCTCGACCGCCGGGATGTCGAGCCGGCCGCCGCGGAAGACCCGCCGGCCGGCCGCCGGCTTGTCGGCCCCGAGGCCGTCCTGCGGGGTGAACGCCCCGGCCAGTTGGAACGCCGGCCGGGCCGGGGTCGGCAGGACCCACCCGGCCAGGGCGTCGTACCGCTCGGCCGGCGGCAGCCCCTTGCTCCGGGCCACCACGTCGGCCGCCTCGGTGAAGTAGTACCGCTCGCCCAACTGCCACCGCCGGGCGCGGGCCGCCGCCGGCGACTCGGGGGTGGTGGCGAACGCCACCGCGGCCGGCTCGACGGACTTCGGCCACGGCCCGGTCAGGACCGCGTTCCGCACCCGGGCGGCGGTCTTGGCCCGGTCGTGGTAGAACCCGAACGTCCGCTCCACCCCGGCCGGGATCGGCCCCTCGTACACCACCGCCCCGTTCACCTCGACCTTGACCGCGTCGGCCGTCACCGACACGGCGGCCGTGTTCCAGTCGCCGGCCTTGATCGCCGGGCTCGCCTTCTTCCCGGCCGGGTCGTCGAGGTCGTTCTCGGCCGGCAGGCCGGTCCAATCGCCGGCGACGGCGTCCACCAGCCAGCGGAGCTTGACCCCGGCCGGGTCGAGGACGAACGCCAGCCGGCCGAACGACGGGTGGACGTGGGCCTTGCCCGGGTCGTGGAAGAACTCGTACCGGACGGCCTCGCCCGGGCGGAGCGGGCGGAAGTAGGCGAGCCGGCTGGGGACCGGGCGGTCGCCGGGGCGGTCGAGCTTGCGGCCGGTCAGCTCGCCGTCCTTGGCCAGCCAGTCGGGCACCGGCGGGGTCGCCGGCTGGCCCTCGGCCTGTTGACTCATCATTCGGGCGCGGGGGTCGTTCTCGTCCGGCTTCGGCTTCTCCTCCTTCGGGCGCAGCCGGGGCGGGAGGTTGGCCGGGTAGACGTGGGCGGACCAGCCGTCCAGGTAGTCGCCGGCCAGCAGCCGGACCTCGGCCGGGACGGTCGGCGTGCCGGTCAGCGTCGGGTTGCGGAACACCGGCTTCCGGCCGGCCCCGGCGTAGAGCATCAGCCACGGGCTGGTCGGCGGGGGGGCGGTGTCCTCGTACACGAGTTGGCCGTTGAGCAGATACCGCACCTTGTCCGGGGCGGCCTGGATGGTCAGCCGGTTGAAGTCGTTGTCGCGGATGCCCGGGGCGGGCCGGCCGATGCCGTCCTCCCCGGCCCGGAAGACCGGGAAGACCCGGCTTTCGACCCCGTTCCGGTTCGGCTCGAACACCACCCCGGCGTACCCGGCGTGCCCCTCCGCCCACCCGCCCTGGAAGACATCAACGGAGAACTCGAAGGTGCCGGCCACCGGGGTGTCGAACAGCAAGAGGGCGTCGCCGGTGGAGGCCCCGCCGGCCAGGTAGCCGTCCTGGGCGAACCACCGAGCCCCCGGGGTGGCCGGGTGCCGCCACCGGGCCGGGAGGGCGGCCGGGGCGTCGAGGGCGTCGGCCGCCCCGGCCCGGGCCGCCCCGAGCCGGTCCCAGGTGCCGGTCACCCACGGGACGGCGGCCAGGTTGTACGTCCCCCGGGCGCGGTCGAGCATCAGCTTGAGCAGCGGCTCGGTCAGGTCGGCGAACTTCGGGTCGTCCCGGCACAGTTTGGCGAACAGGAACTCGCTCGGGTGGACCGGGGCCGGCTGCTGCCCCTCGTTGTCGTAGTACCGCGACCCGACCCGCTCCTCGTCCTTGGCCGTCATCCGCTGCCGGGCGGCGTCGGCGAACGCCTTCACCTGCGGCTCGACCGCCGCCCCCCTCCCGGCCCGGAGGTAGACCAGCACCCGCAGGAGGTCGGCGTTCTCCACCTTGTCGGCCGCCAGCTTGTCGGCGGTGGCGGTCAGCTCGTCCAGCTTGCCGCACTCCTTGGCCGCGTCGGCGAGCATCAGCATCGTGGAGACCGGCTCGGCCGGCGGGACCTTGGCGGCCGGGCCGAACGCCGGCGGCGGCACGTCCCGGGGCGTCCCGCCGACGAAGTACCGGACCGACTTCCGCCCCTCCGACGGCAGCGACCACCCGGCCAGGGCGGCGTACCGCTTGTCCGCCGGCAACCCGAGCAACAGCCGGACGAACAGGTCGAACCGCTCGACCGCCGGCTCGGGCCGGCGGCCCCGGCGGGACGGGTCGGCCCGGTCGGCGGTGTTCATGTCGGCGTAGACGGCGTACTGGGCCAGGGCCTCCTCGGGGAACCCGGCCCGCAGGTAGTACTCGGCCGCCCGGCGGGGGACCTCGGCGTTGCCGGCGGCGAACTTCTTCCCGAGGGTCACGGCCAGGTCGGTCAGCCGCTTGGCGGCGGCGAAGTCGCGGTTGCCCAGGTGGTGCTCGATCAACTGCTGGCCGACGGTCTCGGCCTTGCCCAGGTTGTTCCCGGTGGCGTACCGCAGGGCCAGCTTCAGCAGCAGGTCCTCGGCCGTTTTTGCCAGCGGCGGGCGGGCCAGGGCCGCCCGGGCGGCGGCCGCGGCCGCGTCCAGGGTCGCCTGGGTCGGGTCCTTCTCGGCCTTCTCGGCGAACGCGGCCAGGAGCGCCCCCGCCCGGGCGTCGTCGGCCTGCTTGATGGCCAGGGCCAGCAGCGTGACCCGGGCCGGGACCTCGGCCAGCGGGCGGTCGAGCCGGGCTTCGAGCCGGGACCGGAGGTCGTCCGCCATCCCGGCCTCCAGCGCCACCTCGGCCAGCAGCCCGGGGACGCCCCGGTCCTCGGACTCCGTCTCGCCCGGGACCTCGCTCACCGGGGTCCAACTCCCGTTGCTGCTGAGGATGTAACCCTCGCCGTGCCGGGTGGCGTCGGCGTACAGGAAGACCTCGGCCGGGCGGGCGTCCGGGAGGACCGCCCCGAGGGCCGCCCGGTAGACGTCGGCGGCCGCCACCCCCTTCTCCCGCCACTTCGGGACCAGGTCGGCGAGGGCCCGGGCGACCCCGACGAGCCGGCGGCCGGTCTGGTCCTCGCCCACCAGGTACTGCTGGCCGTTGACGGTGATCTGGCGGTACGACCGGCCGCCCCGGTTGTCCCGCTTCGGGGGGAGCGGCGGGCCGCCCCGGACGGCCTCGGCGAACGCCCGGACCGACAGGGCCGTCATCCCCTGGTCGGCGGCCAGCTTGGCCAGCTCGTAGGCCTCCTGGAACTGCTCGGCGGTGACCACCGGGGCGGCCGACGGCAGCCCCGGCGGGGCCGGCCCGGCGGGGGCCTTGCCGGCCACGGCCGGCGGCTGCCGGAAGACGACGTACTGCGGCCCGGGTTCCTGCGGCACAGGCAGGGATGCCTGTGCCACCGAACGACCGGGGCCGGTGTCGGCGCTCGTCCGCCGGTTGGCCCCGTCGGCCTTCGGCTTCGGCAGGGCGAGTTCCAACAGCTCCGCCCACCGGGCCTCGGCCTTGGCCTTGTCGCCGCGGTCGAGGTCCAGTTGCCCCCACTCCCGGAGGATGGCGACCGCGTACGACTGGTCCTGCGCCCGCTTGGCCCCCGCCAGGGCGGCGGCCGCCAGCTTCTCCCCGGCCGGGCGGAGCGGCTCGCGGTCCTTGTCGTTCTTCAGGCACTCCCGGGCGACCAGCCAGACCGGCACCCGGTTCAGGGCGTCGGCCCGCTGGCGGGCGTTCGCCCGGCCGTTCGGCGGTAGGGCCTCGAGCGGGGCCTTCTCGACCGCCGCGGCCAGCCGATCGACGGCCTCCTTGACGGCCTCCGGCTTCTTCTCGGCGAAGGCCAGGAGGGCGGCCGCCGACAGGACCGACAGGTCGTTCGGTCGAGCCTTCGCCAGCTCCGCCAGCTTGGCCGCGGCCGCCGCCCGGGCCGGCTCGGCGTCGGCGGTCGCCGCCAGGGCCGAGGCGGTCAGGCTGCCGATCCGGGTGCGGGGGAGGTCCCGGGACTCGATGGCCAGCACGAAGTCGACCAGCGGCTGGCCGTCGGCCGGCTTCTCCGGCGGGGTCAACAGCGCCCCGACGGCGGCCGGCAGGGCGGCCGGCTTGAGCGCCTTCATCGCCTCCCGCAGCCCGGCCTCGGCCTGCTGGTCGAACCCGGCCCCGCCGTAGTACTGGTTGGCCGTGGCCAGGGTGTCCCGGTCGGCCAGGAGCGAGTTGTACACCCGGACCGCCTCGACCACGTCCCCGGCCTGCAGCAGGGTGCGGGCGATGGACAGCTTCCGCTGGGTCTTCTGGTACTCCCAGTACCCGCCCCCGTACCCGGGGTTGGTCGGCTCGGAGGACGCGAACCGGCGGGCCAGCTTCTTGCTCTCCTCGGTCCGCCCGAGCTGCTCGTACCACCACGCCAGCCGCCGGGCCGGGGAGTATTCGAACTGGCTGTTCCCGTCCTCCAGCATGGCGTCGATGCCGCCCTCCAGGGTCTTGACCGCGGTGTCCTCGACCCCGGCGTAGAACTCCAACTCCTGGGTCAGGACGAACCGGGCGACCGGCGGCACGTCGGCCCCGGCCGGCCCGTCGAACAGCTCCTTCCAGGCGGCCAGCCCCCGCTCCTTCTGGCCGGTCTGGATGTCGATGATGGCGACCAGGGCCTTGCCGGCGTGCCAGTCCGGGCGGGACGCCAGGGCGGCCGCCGCCTCGGCCCGCAGCTCCGGCAGCCGCTGCTGCTTGCGGGCGACGGCCAGCAGCCGGGTGACCACCCCGGTCACCTGCCCGTTCTGGCCGTAGCTGGAAATCTCGGTCGCGGCCGCCCACGGGTCGACGTCCCCGTCCCCCCGGGGGATGACCGCCTGCCGGGCGTAGTCGAAAATCTCCGGCCGCCGCCAGACCTCGTCCCGGTCGACCTGGGACAGCAGGCTGGCCCGGTAGTTCGGGAAGGCGTCCCACGCCTTCTTGAACAGCTTCAGCCCGACCGGCCGGGTCTTCTCGTTCTCCAGCATCGGGTTGATGACCTGGGCGACGCTCCAGTAGTACTGGAGCTTCCGCAGGTCGATCTCGTCCAGGATCGCGGCCAGCTCCTCGAACTTGTTGGCCTGGGTGAAGGTCTGGATGACCTGCCAGTACTGGTCCCCGAACCGCCCCGGGGCGAGCTTGATGGCCACCTTGTACTCGGCCAGGGCGGCGTCCCGGTCGCCCAGCTCCAGCAGTTGTTGGGCCGTCTGCCAGCGGACGTTCCCGTCCTCCGGCTTGAGGGCCGACAGGGTCTTGACCACCTGCTTCTGCTTGTCCCGGTCGCCGGCCGCCTGGTAGTACGCCAGCAGCGTCTGGTTCAGGGCGACCGACTTGGGCGACGCCTTGAGCTGGGCCTCGGCCCGCTCGATCACGTCCTTGAGCTGCCCGGACCGGGCCAGAACGCCGACCGCGGCCGACCGGAAGCCGTCGTTCTCGTTCCCGCCGGAGTACCGGGGGTTCTGGGCGGCCGACGCCGCCGGCACCTTGCGGAGGATTTGCCGGGCCAACTGGACGGCCAGCTCCGGCTGGTTCTGGGCCTGGTACTGGGTCATCAGCCGGACCAGCACCGCGGTCTTGTTCCCGGCCTGCCGCTGGGCCCGGGCGACGACCGCCTCGGCCTCCTTGTGCATCCCCAGCCGGTGCATCTGGCCGGCCAGCTCCAACTGCTTGTCCGGGTCGAGCCGCAGCCCGAACAGCCGCTCGGCCGCCTGCCGGGCGCGGGCCACGTTCCCGGTCCGCTCGGCCAGCCGCAGGGCCGCCTCCTCCCGCCGGAGCATGACGTTGTGGTCGGTCGGGGTGATGCCGTCGAGCAGGGCGAGGGCGGCGGCCGGGTCGTTCCCCTGCTCCCGCAGCCCGGCCACCTCCAGGGTCAGGGTGTGGTCGGCCGGGGCCAGCTTGACGGCCGCCGCCAGTTGGTCCAGGGCGTCGTCCTTCTCCTCGTTCCACCAGTGCAGGTAGCCGAGGGCCAGGTGGGCGTACAGCCGGTCCCCGCCCTCGGCCCCGGCCGCCTGCTTGCGGGCGTGGGCGAACAGGTCGGACAGGAGGTCGGCGTCCTTGTACAGGAGGAAGGCGTAGTGGAGGACGCTGATCGTGTGGTCGTCGTAGTAGTCGTTCGGCAGGGGGAAGGCGAGCTGGACCTGCCGCTGGCCACCGCCCTTGGACGGGTACCAGAGGTTGAGCGGGCCGACGTACGGCCGGCGGGCGGACGACGCCGTCCGGGGGGCGGTCAGGTTCTGCCGGCGGGCGGTCGCCAGGAACAGGTCGGACAGCCGGAGGACGTCGTCGAGCCGCTTGGCCTCGGCCCGCTTGGCCATCAGGGCCTCGACCGGGTTGGCGGCCTGGCGGGTCGGGAGCTGGGACAGGTTGCCGCTCCCCTTCGGCGGCCCCTGGAGCTTCTCCAGCTTGCCGAACAGGGCCAGGAAGGCGTCCAGGTCGTCCCGCCCGGCGGCCATCTGGAGGGCCGCCTGGACCGCCTCGACGGTCGACGCGGCGGCCACCGCCTCGTCGTACAGGGCCTTCTCCTCGGCCTCCCGCTTGGCCCGCTTCAGCTCGGCCCGGACGGACCCGGACACCGCGGTCGCCCACTCCGGCTTCTGCCGCTTCAGCCGGGCGAAGCAGTCGAGGACGTGGGCCACCTGGTCGGCCGGCAAGGGCGGGGTGGGGTCCTTCCCGTCGGCCCCGCGGCGGCGGGGCTGGGTGTTCAGCCCCGGGCGGCTGCCCAAGGCGGTCAGGAAGGCGATGTCGGCGGCCGGCCCGGGGGCCGCCTTGGACAGGGCCAGGGCGGCCGCGAACACGTCCTTGTTGACCTGCCGGACGGCCGCCAGGTAGTACCAGTCCCAGGCCGGCCGGGGGTCGGCCCCGGCCTTGTCCTTGGCCGCCCGCAGGTCCTTCAGGTAGGCGTCGCCCTGGTCCTTCGCCCGGGCCATCTCGTACAGCCAGCCGAGGCAGGCCATCCGGGCCTCGCCGTAGTCGGCCGGGGCGTACACCGGGGGCGGCCCGCCGCCGTAGTAGTACCGCTCCTGGCTGTCCAGCCCGCAGGCGGTCCGGATTTGGTAAACGCTCCCGAGCCGGCGGGAGACGGGCGGGACCGAGTCGTCGGCGGCCGCCCGCCCCCGACGACTGGGCT
>JAIEQN010000629.1 GCA_019747685.1 Gemmataceae bacterium | reverse complement strand
GGGTGTGCGCCGCCGTCACCTGCCCCGGGGCCGACGCCGCCCCGGCCACCGCCCCGGCCATCTGCCCGCCGACGGCCACGCCGGCCCCGATCCCGGCCCCCAGCCCGGCGAACCCGCCGGGGTTGTTGGCCGCGTCGCGGATCGCCTCGGCCGTCTGGAACTTGGTGTACTGGTCCAGGTTCCCCAGGACGCCCATCTGGCTCCGCTTGTCCAGGGCCGCCTCGACCTCCGGCGGGAGCGAAATGTTCTCGACGTAGAACTGGGTCAGGCTGATCCCCATCTTGGCCAGGTCCGGGCCGATCCGGTCCAGGGCCAGCTTGCTCATCTTCTCATAGTTCCCGGCCAGGTCGAGCACCGGAATCTTGGCCGACCCGACCACGTCGACGAACCGCGACACGATGGCGTTGCGGAACTGGTTGGACACCTCGTAGGCCTCGAACGACGGGTCGGTGGCGACCAGCTCGCGGAGAAAGGTGGCCGGGTCCGTCACCTTGAAGGCGTAGGAGCCGAACGCCCGCAGCCGGACCGGGCCGAACTCCGGGTCGCGGACCATGACCGGGTTCTGGGTCCCCCACTTCTGGTCGGTCCACTGGCGGGTGCTGATGAAGTACACCTCGGCCTTGAACGGCGACTCGAACCCGTACTTCCACCCGAGGATGGTGGACAGGATGGGCATGTTGTTGGTGTCCAGGGTGTACGTCCCCGGCAGCTTCACGTCGGCGAGTTGGCCCTCCTTGACGAACGCCGCCGCCTGGCCCTCGCGGACGATCAGCTTGGCCCCGTTCTTGATCTCGTTCTTGTACCGGGTGAACCGGTACGACAGGACCTCGTTCTGGCTCGGCTCGGTCCACTCGATGATGTCGATGAACTCGCCGGTGATCCGGTCCCAGAGCCCCATGACGCGCCTCCGTCGGAAAGGTGTGCGGCCGCGGCTATTGTGCCACCCCGCCCGGCCGGGGGGCAACCAAATTAGCCGCACTGGGAAGGGATTCGGGAAGGGGGCGGGAAGATTAACCACAAAGACACGAAGGGCACAAAGGAAGCCTGAGGACAAACATTATAAAAATTGTCTTTCCGCCTTTCTTTGCGCCCTTCGTGTCTTTGTGGTTAATCCAGTGATTCGTCACCGCCCGGTCGGGCCGGGGCGGCCGATGTCGGTGGCCGGGCCGATCCGCGGGTCGTCGTCGATGATCGTCAGCCGGGACCGGGCCCGCTTCTCCTGCTCCGAAATCGTATACCCCGGGGCGTCGGCCCGATCCGCCCGGGGCCGCTCCCGGTTCTGCCGGTAGGTTTCGAGCGGCCCCTCGTACCCGACGCAACCGCCCAGACCGAAGGTGAGTAGGAATAACGACATCCGCCGCATCGGTCGGCCTCCGCGGGTGGCCCGGGGTTCGCCTGCCCTGTCAGTATGACCGGCGATCCGGGCCAGGTCGTCGGCCCAACTTGAGCCGGGGGCGGGCGGCCGATACCATAACCCGGACCTTCCGTCCAACCCGTTCCTCCCACCGGCCGGGCACCCTCGCCTCGTGGTGGAGCTGACCCCTCCCACCGCCGCGGGGGCGAACCCAAATGGCCCGCAGCCGTCGTACCCACGACTACCCGGACGACATCTTCGACAACACCCGCATGTCGTTCGCCGACCACATCGGCGAGTTGCAGGTGCGGATGATCCGGGCCATCCTCGGGCTGGTCTTCTTCATGCTCATCGGGTTCGTCCTGGACGCCGTCGGGCAGAGGGTCGGGAACAAGGCGATCGGGGTCGGCCGGCCGATGCTGGAGGTCATCACCGACCCGGTCGAGACCCAGGTGCTGGACTTCTACAACCGGCGGAACGAGAAGGAGTCGGCCGAGAAGCTGGCCAAGCTGACCGGGGCCAGCCCGGACGAGATCGTTGCGATCCGGGAGAAGCTGCGGCGGCACGACAACGCCCTCAGCGCCCTGTCCGAGGACGAGCGGCGGAAGCTGATGGGCGCCCCGGAGGAGATGCCGGTGTTCGTCCGCCCGGCCGACCTGGCGGCGGCGTTCGGGCCGCCCCGGGCCGACGCCCCGGCCGAGGTCGAGCTGCGGATGCGGGTCTACCCGGCGTACATCAACTACCTGAACGTCAAGGGCGAGACCCTGCTCGGGACGAAGAAGTACCTGAGCACCCTCAGCGCCCAGGAGGGGTTCGTCGTCTACTTCAAGGTGACGGCCCTGTGCGGGGTGGTCCTGGCCAGCCCGTGGATCCTGTACCAGTTCTGGGCGTTCGTCGGGGTCGGGCTGTACCCGCACGAGCGGCGGTACGTGGCCGTCATGTTCTGGCCGAGCGTGGTCCTGTTCGTCGGCGGGGTGCTGATCTGCCAGTTCCTCGTCCTCCCCGGGGCGGTCAAGGCGCTCCTGCGGTTCAACGAGTTCCTCGGCCTCGACCCGGACATCCGGATGAACGAGTGGCTCGGGCTGGCCCTGATCCTGCCGTTAGTCTTCGGGGTGTCGTTCCAGACCCCGCTGGTGATGATCTTCTTCAACCGGATCGGGCTGTTCACCGCCGCCGACTACCTGAAGAAGTGGCGGTACGCCTGCTTCATCCTGGCCCTGGTCGCCGCCCTCATCACCCCGACCCCGGACGTGGTGACGATGAGCTACCTGTTCGTCCCGATGTTCGGGCTGTACATGCTCGGGATCGTCTTCTGCCACTTCTTCCCGGGCGTCCCCGAGGACGTGGAGGAAGAAGCGGCGGACGAGATCGCGGTTTAATCGGTGACCCGGGGCTGTCGCCCCGGGCTATGTTGTGTCGGGCTTACAGCCCTCCGAGCCACGGGAGGCCCGAAGGGCCGTGACGGCATAGCCCGGGGCGACAGCCCCGGGTCGGGTTGCTCCAATGTCCCACCCCATAGCATCCGAACCCCGCGTCTTCCTCGTCGGGGCCGGCCCCGGCAACCCCGGCCTCTTGACCGTCCGGGCCGCCGAGCTGCTGGCCCGGGCCGACCTCGTCGTCTACGACCAGCTCGTCCCGCCCCGGCTGCTGGATTACGCTAACCCGGCCGCCGAATTGGTGTGCGTCCGCGACCTGCCGGGCCATCACCCGGACAAGTACCCGCACATCCACCGCCGGCTGATCGAGGCCGGGAAGGCCGGAAAGGTCGTGGTCCGGCTCAAGGGCGGCGACCCACTCGTCTTCGGCCGGGGCGGGGAGGAGGCCGAGGCCCTGCGGGCGGCCGGGGTCGGTTACGAGATCGTCCCCGGGGTGACGGCCGCCCTGGCCGCCGGGGCGTTCCTCGAAGTCCCGCTGACGCATCGGCAGTCGGCCAGCGCCGTCGCCCTGGTCACCGGCCACGAGCTGCCGAACAAGGCCGGCAACAAGCTCGACTGGCAGGCCCTGGCGGCGTTCCCCGGGACGCTGTGCATCTACATGGGCGTCGCCCGGCTGCCGGTAATCGTGGCCGAGTTGCTCAAGCACGGCAAGAACCCGGACACCCCGGCGGCAGTGGTCGAGCGGGCCAGCACCGGGGACCAGCGGTCGGTGTCGGCGCGGCTGGCCGACCTGGACGAGGCCCGCCGGCAGGCCGGGCTGGAAGCCCCGGGCCTGATCATCGTCGGCGAGCCGGTCGGCCGTCGGCCAGCGCGGTCGTGGTGGGAATCGCGGCCGCTGTTCGGCCGGCGGGTGCTGGTCACGCGGCCGGCCCACCAGGCGGCCGAGATGGTCCGCAAGCTGGAACACCTCGGGGCGGTCGTCTCCCGGCTGCCGACGGTCGAGGTGCGGGAGCCGGCCGACTCCGGCCCTCTCGACCGGGTACTCGGCGAGGTCCGCGACGGCAAGTGGGACTGGCTGGTCTTCACCAGCGCGAACGGGGTGCAGGCCGTCGTCCGCCGGCTCGACGCCCTCGGCCGGGACCTCCGCGACCTCGGGGCGGTGAAGCTCGCTGCCATCGGCCCGAAGACGGCGGCCGCCCTGCGCGAGTACCACCTGCGGGCCGATGTCGTGCCGGACTCGACCTACTCGTCCGAAGGGCTGGCCGAGGCCCTGGGGCCGCACGTCGCCGGGTCGCGGGTGTTGCTCGCCCGGGCCAACCGCGGCCGCGAGCTGCTGCGGGACGAACTGGCGAAAGTCGCCACGGTCGAGCAGGTCACGGCCTACGACCAGGTCGACGCGATCGACCCGGACGCCGGCGTCCTCGACAAGCTCCGCCGGGGCGAGGTCGAGTTCGTCACGCTCAGTAGCTCGAACATCGCCCGAGGCCTAATCGGGGCGTTCGACGAGACGATCCGCGGGCGGGTGGAGCGGGGCGAGGTGAAGCTGGTGGCGATCAGCCCGGAGACGGGGCGGGCGGCGCGGGAACTAGGCTACCCGGTTGCCGCCGAGGCCACGGAGTTCACCGCGGACGGGCTGATCGTAGCGGTCGTCAAGCTGGTACGAGGCAGTTCGTAGGGCGGCTGCGCCGGCCGTCCGAGGTGCGGCCGGCATAGCCGGCCCTACTTCAAGTCTTTCGAGGCGTTGTACGCCAGGTAGCCGACGACGCCGGCGGCGATGATCCCGAACACGTCCACCACGGCGAACGGGCTGCCCCCGAACGGGAACCCGGCCAGCAGGTCGATCAGGAAGAGCAGGAGCATCAGGGCGGCGACCCCGAGCGACCCGTAGATCAACCCCTTTTCCATCGCCCGACCCTTCTGCGGCACGGAGGACCCTATCACGGCGGACATCATGTAGCTCGTTACGATAGGGGAAACCACGGCCACGGACACGGCCGGGCGCCGAATGTCAGTCGCATTCTACTTTCCCCCCGGCCGGGTGCAACCGCCCTTTCCCCGACGCCCGGCCGGCCCCGGAAACCCGGCCCGGGTTAGGCGTCATAACCCGTCCCCCCGGCACCGTCGGCCGCCGGCCGGGCTGCCCGGGCCGGCCGGTTTCGGGTAGGTTGAAGCCTAGCACGCCGTCACACGCCCCCGCCGCAAGGACCCGCCGATGGCCGCCGCGCCGCTGCCCGAGTACGCCGTCCACCTCCGCCCGCAGGACAACGTCGCGGTCGCCCGCCGGCCGATCCCGGCCGGGACCGAGCTACGGGAGAACGGGCACGTCGTCCGGGTGCCGGCGGCCGTCCGGATGGGCCACAAGTTCGCCGTCCGGCCGATCGAAGAAGGAGAGCCGATCTCCAAGTACGGGCAGGTGATCGGGTTCGCCGCCCGGCCGGTCGCCGCCGGCGAACACGTCCACGTCCACAACGTCCAGCTCGGGGCGTTCGAGCGGGATTATGCGTTCGCCTCGGCGGTCCCGCCCCCGCCCCCGCCGCCGGCCGAGGACCGGACGTTCCTGGGGTTCGACCGCGGCCCGGGCCGGCCGGACCACCTGCGGTACGGGACCCGGAACTACGTCGCCGTCATCAGCACGGTGAACTGCTCGGCCAGCACCAGCAAGTACATCGCCGACCGGGTCCGGGAGTCGGGCCTCCTCAAGCAGTACCCGAACGTGGACGGGGTGGTGGCCATCACCCACCGGGGCGGGTGCGCGATGCAGTTCGACGGCCCGGACCACAAGCAACTGGACCGGACCCTGGCCGGGTTCGCCCGGCACGCCAACGTGGCCGCGTGCATCCTGGTCGGGCTGGGGTGCGAGATCGTCCAGGCCAGCCACCTGATCGAGGGGGAGAAGCTGGACGTGATCCAGTTGGGCGGGACGAGGGGCGGCCCGCCGGTGCTGAACATCCAGGAGTGCGGCGGGATCGGCAAGACGGTCGAGGCCGGGGTGAAGGCGGTGGCCGAGGTGCTGCCGCGGGTGGACGACATCCGCCGAGTGCCGATCTCCGCCCGGCACATCATCCTGGGCACCAACTGCGGCGGATCGGACGGCAACAGCGGGGTGACGGCCAACCCGGCCCTGGGGGTGGCGAGTGACCTCGTCGTCCAACAGGGCGGGACGACGATCCTGGGCGAGACGCCGGAGATTTACGGGGCCGAGCACATCCTGACCCGCCGGGCGGTGTCGAAGGAGGTGGGCGAGAAGCTGGTCGAGCGGATCAAGTGGTGGGAGTGGTACGCGGGCATCTTCGGGGCCGAGATCAACAACAACCCGTCCCCGGGGAACAAGGAGGGCGGGCTGACGACCATCTACGAGAAGTCGCTCGGGGCGATCGCCAAGGCCGGGACGACGGCGATGGTGGACGTGGTCCGGTACGCCGAGCCGGTGGCCGCCAAGGGGTTCGTGGTGATGGACACCCCGGGGTACGACCCGGTGAGCATGACCGGGATCGTGGCCGGCGGGGCGAATGTATGCGTGTTCACGACCGGCCGGGGGAGTGTATTCGGGTGCAAGCCGGCCCCGTCGATTAAGGTGGCCACCAACACCCCCCTCTACCGGCACATGGAAGGGGACATGGACATCGACGCCGGGAAGATTCTGGACGGGGTGCCGGTGGAGGAGGTCGGGCGGGAGATCTTCGAGACCATCCTGGCCGTGGCGAGCGGTGAGAAAACGAAGAGCGAGATCAACGGCGTGGGCGAGGAGGAGTTCGCCCCGTGGTCGATCGGCCCGACGCTGTGACTGACCCGAACCGGAGGACGGCGATGAGCGACGCGGCGGCGAAGCTGTTGGAGCAGGCCATCGACCTGCCGCTTGAGGACCGGCGGGAGGTGGCCGAGCGGCTGATGGAGAGTGTCGAGCTGGAGGAGTCGTTCCCGCCCGACCCGGAGTACCTGGCCGAGATCATCCGCCGGTCGGACGAGGCCCACGCCCACCCGGACCGCTTGATCCCGTGGGATGAGGCCCGGAAGGCGATCCGGGCCGAGTTGGCCCGCCGGCGGGCGGCCCGCGAGGCCGGGGGGGCGGGATGAGCGCCCGGCTGGCCCCCGAAGCCCTGTACGACGCGATAGACGCGGCCGACTGGTACGAGCAGCAGTCGCCGGGGCTGGGCACGCGGTTCGAGGCGGCCGTAGACGCCCTCGTGCTCACCCTGACCGCCCAGCCGCGGTTGTACCCCCGGGTCGCCCGCGCGCCGAGAGGCCGGGAAATCCGTGAGGGGCCGGTTCCGGGCTTCCCGTTCGTCGCCGGGTACGAGGTGATCGGCGCCGACGTGGTCGTGCTGTCGATCGACCACGCCCGGTCGATCCGCCGGCGGTGGCGGCGACGGTTGCCGTGAACGGCCGGTTGCATTCCGCCCCGCCGTCAACCATCATCACCCCGAACCACCCTCCCCGCCGGGCCACACCTCATGCCACTCCGCCTGCTGCCGCTGCCGGCGCTCGCCGTCGCCGTCGCCCTTATTCCCGGGGTCGAGGCCGCCGAC
>JAIEQN010001079.1 GCA_019747685.1 Gemmataceae bacterium | reverse complement strand
CCGACCGCCCCCGACCGCCGGCCGGTCTCGGCCGCCGGGCTGGACGCCCTGCGGCACCTGGCCGCCGGGGCCGACCCTGGGCCGCTCCCGGCGTCGGTCGGTGCCGAACTCCGGCCGCTGTTGGGCCAGTGGGTCAGCACCGTGCTCGGCCGCCGGCCGCGGCTGTTGGGGTATGTGGACGGGCGGTAACCAGGGGTAATGGCCATGACCGATCGACCGACGGGACGCCGGCTGATCGCCCTGGCCGCGGCCGTCACCGGCCTCGCCACCGCCCCCGGCTGTCGGACTTACGAGTCGATGAAGGCGGCCGTCGCCGACATCCACCTCACCTCGTCCTACGACGACCCCCGGGCCGACGAGCGGATGGCCGAGGCCGACCGGCTGTTCGAGGCCGGCCGGTACGGCGACGCCCTCGACGCGTATAAGAAGCTGGCCGACAACACCGGGAACACCGCCGACCTGGCCGAGCGTGCCCGGTTCCTGCAGGCCGAGTGCCGGCGGCTGCGGGGCGAGTACCCGAAGGCCGTCGATACGTACAACCGGCTGCTGAAAGACTTCCCGACCGGTGCCCACCGGCGGGAGGCGTGCAACCGCATCTTCGAGATTTGTGACTACTGGCTGGACGACTTCCGGGACGAGCTGACCGCCCGCGGGACCAAGGGCGAGAAGGGCATCCTCTACTGGCGGCCGCGGTGGCCCAACCCGTTCGACAAGACCAAGCCGGACTGGGTGCAGGAGGACCGCGCCCTCGAAGCCCTGGAGCGGGTCCACACCCACGACATCACCGGCCCGGCCGCCGACCAGGCCCTGTTCTGGTGCGGGTACGTCAACTTCGTCCGCGGCAACTTCGACGAGGCCGACCACTTCTTCAGCCAGTTGGTCGAGCTGCACAAGGACTCGAAGCTCCGGCCGCAGGCCATCGCCTTCGCCATCCAGGCCAAGAACAACGCCACCGGCGGGGCGGTGTACGACGGCCGCAAGTGCGCCGAGGCCCTGCACCTGGTTCATGTCGCCGAGGCGTCGGTGCCGGAGCTGACCGGCAACCCGGAGATGGCCGACCGGCTGACCCGGAGCAAGTTCGCCATCCGCTACCAGCAAGCCGAGAAGGACTTCCGGACGGCCGAGTACTACCAGCGGACCGGCCACCCGGGGTCGGCGGTGTTCTACTACGAGCTGGTCCGGCGGCGGTACGCCGGGACCCGGTACGCCGACCAGGCGACCGAGCGGAAGGACGCCCTGATGGCCCAGATGGCGGCCGGCAAGACCCCGCCCGGGGCCGACCCGTTCGCCCACGTAAAGGCCAAGTGGGACGAGGTCTTCGGGCGGGAAGAAGCACCCGCGGCCGACGCCCCGGACCGGCCGGCGGACAGCGGCCCGCCGCCGGGGCCGGCCCCGCTGCCGGCCGGCGTCGGCGGACCGGGGTCGTGATCCATCTCTTCGGTGGCACAGGCCTCCCGGCCTGTGCTCGTTCCGCCGCACAGGCCGGGAGGCCTGTGCCACCGGGGGAGTCGCCATGCCGAGCCTGAGCCGCCGACTCGCGTTCGCCGCCGGGGTGGTCGGGCTGTCCGCCGTCCTCGGCTGCCAGAACGGGCCGCCGACGATCTTCGGGTACAAGCTCGGGGCCGACGCCCTGTACGACCCGAACATCAAGACGGTCTACGTCCCGGTGTTCTCCAACCGGGCCGTCCAGACCACCCCCCACCGCGGGCTGGAGGTCGCCCTGACCCGGGCGGTGGTCCGGGAGATCGGGTCCAAGACCCCGTTCAAGATCGTCTCCGACTCGGACCGGGCGGACGCCGAGCTGCTCGGGAACGTGGCCGACATCGGCAAGCTGAAGGTGAACGCCGACCAGCAGAACCTGACCCGCGAGTCCGAGCTGGTGGTGACGGTCGATGTCCTTTGGCGGGACATGCGGACCGGCCGCATCCTGTCGGCCCCGCGGAAGGGCCGTAACCCGTCCGCCGGCGGGCAGCTCGCCCTCGACGGGGCGGCCGCCCCGTTCGACCCGAACGTGCCGACCCCGCCGCCGCTGGCCGAGGACCAGCAGGCCCTGCCGGTCCGGCTGGTCGGGGTCGGGCGGGCGATCCCGGAGCTGGGCGAGTCGAGTACCACCGCCCAGCAGCGGGCGATCAACAGCCTCGCCACCCAGATCGTCTCGATGATGGAAAAGCCGTGGTGACCGCCACCGTCCGAACGGCTTCCGGGCGGTCGTCGCGGGTTGTCGTAGGGCCCGCACCGCGTTCCGTGTTCCTCCCCCGGCACGCGGTGCGGGCCCTACGAACGGTCAGTCGCGTTTCGCGGCGGGGGGCCCGGGCGGGGGGGCCGGCGGCAGCCGGCTCACGTCCACCTTCTGCCCCTTGTCGTCGAGCGGCGGGTGGGCGGCGTTCAGCCGCCGCGTTACCTCGGCGGTGACATCCACGTCCGGGTGGACGTAGAACGGCTGGGCGGCCGGCGGCTTCAGCTTCAGCTCGTGCAGGTATGGGTTCCGCTTCTCCTCGTCGGTGACCGCGTCCGGGTAGGCCAGGACCAACCGGTACCCGCCGGCGGCGGCGGTGGCGTCGACCACCCCCTTGATGTCGGAGTACAGCTTGGTGATGGTGGTGCTGGCCTCATCGTTCAGAACCTTGTCGATCTTGCGACTCTCCTCCTCGATCTTCCGGTGCAACTCGGTCATCTCCTGCCGGATGGCCTCCTTGGCCGTCGGGTCATTGGCGAAGTTAAACTCCTCCTGCATCTTGGCGTACTCGGCCCGCCAGCCCTTCAGGTCGGCGGTCATCACGTCCCGCTTCTTGGCGAGCACGTGCACGTTGTACTTGGCCTTCCCGAAGTCCCGCATGACGGCCGCCATGTTGAACACGGCCACGGCCGGGCCGCCGGGCCGCGGGTCGGGCCTCGGTCGCACGTCGGCCCCGCCGGCCGCGAGGGCCCCGATGAGGATCACGCCGGCGAGCAGAACTCCCTTAACCATCGCACACCTCCGTTTGTAGCGGTGATTCGGAGACCGGACCGCATCCGGGCCGACACGCCCGTGCGCGGGCCGGCCGCCTACAGGCTCACCCGCCGGTGCAGGTCGTCCACGACCCAGTGGAACGCCGTCAGGTGGATCGACTCGACGATCCCCATGTCATCAAGCGGCACGTGTAGCCCGTGGTGGGCCGCCTCCCGCAGCTCGCCGCCGGTGAACCCCGTGCAGCCGTAGGTGGTCAGGCCGTGGCCGTTGGCCCACTCGACCGCCCGGAGGATGTTCGGGCTGTTCCCGCTGCCGCTAATCGCGATCAGGAGGTCGCCCGGCCCGGCCAGGTTCTTGAGCTGCTCGCTGAACACCCGGTCGAACCCCTCGTCGTTCCCCCAGGCCAGGATGTACGGGGTGTTGTCGGTCAGGCTGAGGATTTTGAACCGCTTCTTGGCGTCGTCGTCGAAGAACTTCCGGGCCAGCGTCCCCTTGCCGATGTCCTCGCAGAAGTGGGAGGCGTTCGACCCGCTCCCGCCGTTGCCGATGACGAAGACGAACCGCCCGGCCTGGTAGCGGTCCCACATCAGGTCGGCCAGCTTCTGGACCTCGCGGGTGTCGATCCGGCCGAGTTCGGCGGCCACCCGGGCCAGGAATTCTTTCGGGTTGAGCGTCGTGCCGAGCATCGGCGGTCCTCGCGGGGGCTGGGGTCACAGGTCTCAATATGGGCGGAGGGCGGTCAGGCCCGGGACGGCGGCGAACCGGCCGGGGTCGAGTGTGTATAGGGGCAGTTTGCAGATCAGGGCCGTCGCGGCCACGACGGCGTCGCCAGCGGTGAGCGGGGAGGGTGGAATCTGCCGGGTGAGCAGGAGGTAAGCCCGGCGGGAGATCGGGGCGGTGATCCGCCGGACCAGGCAGTTCCCGAGGAACCCGACGTTCCGGGTCAACTCGTCCGGCGAAACGCACCCGGCGAGGACGGTCATCGCGGACAGCTCGCTGACCTCGATCCCGGTCGTCCGGAGTAACTCGATGGCGAACCGGTGGGCGTCGGCGTCCCCCCGCCGCATGGCGACGAGCAACCCGGTATCGACCAGGCCGCGTTCCGGCGGGGCGGTACTCATCCGGCCTCCCGGAGCCGCTGCCGCCGGAGGTAGTCGTCGGCCAGGCCGGGCCGCCCGGTGAACTCCGTCATGATCCGCAGGGCTTCGTCGAGCGACACCGGCCCGGCTTTCGCCGTCAGCGGGTTATCGTCCGGGTCGTACTTGGTGACGGTCACGACCGTCCCGTCCGGTAGGGCGAGCGGCGGGTCGAGCACCACCTGCCCGCCCCGCACCACCCCCTGCACCCAGAACAGCTCGACCGCGTCGTAATCGGGTTCCGCCTGCGGTTCCATCGCCCAGCCTCCGCGGTTTCCCCGAGCGTACCCGATCCGGTCCCGGCCGGGCTAGGCCAACCGGCCGGTACAATGCCCCCATGCCCCGCGACCTGATCCTCGGCACCGCCGGCCACATCGACCACGGCAAGACCGCCCTGGTCAAGGCCCTGACCGGGACCGACTGCGACCGGCTGCCGGAGGAGAAGGCCCGGGGGATCACCATCGACATCGGGTTCGCCCACCTCGACCTGGGCGACTACCGGCTCGGGGTGGTGGACGTGCCCGGGCACGAGCGGTTCGTCAAGAACATGCTGGCCGGGGCGACCGGGATCGACCTGGCGCTGCTCGTGGTGGCGGCCGACGACTCGGTCATGCCCCAGACCCGGGAGCACCTGGACATCTTGAAGCTGCTCGGGCTGCGGCACGGGGTCGTCGCCCTGACCAAGGCCGACCTGGTGGACCCCACCACCCGCGAGGTAGTAGAGCTAGAGGTGCGGGAGCTGGTCCGGGGGTCGTTCTTGGAGTCCGCCCCGGTCGTCGCCACCTCGGCCCACACCGGGGTCGGCATCGACGAACTGAAAGTCGCCCTGACCGGGGCCGCCGCAGAGGTGTCGGCAAAGTCCGGGGCCGAGTGGTTCCGGCTGCCGATCGACCGGGCGTTCGTCGCCCAAGGGCACGGGACGGTCGTGACCGGGTCGGTGGTGTCGGGCTCCGTAGCGGTCGGGGACGAACTCGACTGGCATATCGGGGACGGGCGGGTCGAGCGGGTTCGGGTCCGCGGGCTGACCAACCACGGCCGGCCGGTCGGGGCGGTCGGCCGGGGGCAGCGGGCCGGGGTGAACCTGGCCGGGGTGCCGCACGAGCGGGTCCGCCGCGGGCAGGAGCTGGCCGCCGTCGGCTACCTCGCCCCGAGCCGGGTCGTCACCGGCCGGGTGGCGGCGTCGGCCGATGCCCGCCGGTCGGTCAAGCACCGCCTGCCGGTCCGGGTCCACGTCGGCACGGCCGAGGTCATGGGGGCGGTCTCGCTGCTCGACTGCGACGCCGTCGAGCCGGGCCGGTGGGGGCTGGCCCAGCTCTTCCTGGCCGAGCCGGTGACGGCCGTGTGGGGCCAGCCGTTCGTCCTCCGGGACTCGTCGGCCGAACACACCCTGGGCGGCGGGCAGGTCCTCCAGCCGGTCGCGGCCAAGCTCCGCCGGCGGCACACCGAGTCGCTGGAGTGGGCCGAGCGGCTGTGGGCGGACGACCCCGACGCCCGGGCGGTGGCGGCGGCGTGGCTGGCCGGGTTCGCCGGGCTGATCCCGGCCGATCTCGTCCGGGCCGCGGGCGTCGGCCCCGATGAAGCCGCCCCGCGGGTCGCCGGGCTGGTGGCGGCCGGCCGGCTGGCCGAACTCGCCCTGCCGTCGAACCGCCGGCTAGTCCTGCACCCGGAGCGGGTGGCCGAGCTGGAAGGGCGGGTGCTGGCGGCCGTCGGCGAGCTGCACGCCGAGAACCTGTTGGCCACCAACCACGACCGGGCGAAGGCCGTGGCCCGGCTGGCGTACCTCGACGATGAGCCGCTCGTCCAGGCGGTGACGGACCGGCTGTTGGCGGCGAAAAAGCTGGTGGGCGACGGCCGGCGGCTGGCCCGGGCCGACTTCAAGCCGAAACTGAGCGCGAACCAGCGGAAGCTGAAGGACAAGATCGTCGAGGCGTTCGCGGCCGGCGGGCTGTCCCCGCCGGAGCCGAAGGAGTTCGCCAATCAGGCCGGGGGGAATGCTGCCGCCCTGAAGGACATCTTCGCGGTGGCGGTGGCCGAGGGGCTGTTGGTCAAGTTGACCGACGAGTTGTACCTGCACGCCGACGCCGACGCCCGGATGCGGGCGGCGGTGGCCGACCGGCTCCGGGCCGGCCCGGGGATGACCGTTGCCGAAATCCGCGACCTGCTCGGCACCACCCGGAAGTACGCCGTCCCGATCTGCGAGTACCTGGACCGGATCGGCCTGACGAAGAGGGAAGGGGACATCAGGAAGTGGGCAGTGGGCGGTGGGCAGTAGGCAGCCAGAGCCGCGCGGACGACCGGCTTTCCGATCTGCCCGCTGCCCACCACCCACTGCCGGCTACCCGATCACCCGCCCGGGACTTGGCCGCCGATCAGCCCCCGCAGCCGGCTGCAGGCGGCCGCCCACCGGCGGCGGACGGTCCGCTCGTCCACCCCGAACAGGGCGGCGATCTTGGCCTGCGTCCAGCCGTGGTAGAAGACCAGCCCGACCACCTCCCGCTCCTCGACCGGCAGCTCGTCCACCGCCTCGTGGAACCGGGCCCACAGGTCGAAGTCCTCGGCGGTCGGGGCGGCCGGCGGGGCGGTCGGGACCGGCCGGGCGGCCGGGGCCGACGAGTCCCCGGACCCGTCGTCCAGCGGCACCCACGTCCGCCGCCGGTAGTGCCGGGCCAGGTCGATCAGCTCCCGGCGGAGGTGGACGGCGGCCAGGTTGAAGAAGTCCCGGGTGTTCCCCGGGCGGAGGGTCCGCAGGGCCTTGAGCAGCCGGAACAGGGCGGCGTTGAGCACGTCCGCGGTCTCGGTCCGGCCGGTCACGTTCGGGAACCCCCGGCACATCTTCCGGGCCAGCTTGGTGAGCCGGTCCCCGGCCCCCCGGAGCAGGTCGTCGGCGGCCTCCCGGTCGCCGGCCCGCCAGCGGTCGAGGTAGCCCTGCAACGCCGGGGTGTCGAACCGGTCCGGGTGGGGGTCGCGCATGGGGGAGTCCGGCCGCCGGCCGGGGGAAGGAGGCCGTCCGTCGGGCGGGGCGAGTGCTACGATCGTAACCGCCCGGCCGGCGGCCGCCAAGTGGCGAACCGGGCCGGGCCGGCGTCGAACGGCCGCCGCCGGGCGGGCAACCGGCCCGCCCGGCCGGGTCGGGGCTAGTACCGGTCCCGGCCGCCCCCGCC
>JAIEQN010000902.1 GCA_019747685.1 Gemmataceae bacterium | reverse complement strand
GTCGAGCAGCCTCGGCGGTTGGGCGGCGGGCGGCGGTTCGGGCGGGCGGCCGGCCATGTCGGGGATTAGACCCGAGCGGTTCGGCCGACGCAAGAAAAAATCGGAAAATGGGCGGGCCTCGGTGGTCGCCGAGCCGGCGGGCACCCGGGATTATAACTCCCGGTACATGACCAGGGTGTCGACGAGGCCGTGGGCGGCGTGGCGGAACGCCCCCGGCACCCGGCCGACGACCGCGAACCCGTGCTTCTCCCACACCCGCACCGCGGCCGCGTTCGTACTCACCACGAAGACGTACTGCATCGCCCGGTAGCCCAGCCGCCGGGCCACGTCGAGCGAGTGGCCGCACATCCGCGACGCCAGCCCCCTCCCCCGGGCCGCCGGGGCGACCATGTACCCGGCGTTGGCGACGTGATTCCCCCGCCCCGGCTGGGCCGGCCGGACGAAGTAGGTGCCGACGACCTCCCCGCCCGACTCGACGACGTACCCGACCGCCCCCGGCCCGAACCACAACGCCCGGGCCACCTCCTCCGGGGTGTGCTCGTCGTAGGCGAACACGTCGCCGGCCGCGGCCACCTCGCGGAACAAGGCCCACACGGCCGGCCAGTCGGCCGGGGTCATCGGGCGGATCGTCGGGGGTGGGTTCATGGGTCAGTCGAGGAGGATGGCGAGGCGGTGTTCGATGTCTCGACCGGTGATCCGCTGGTAGGCCCGGGCCAGGGCCTCCCGCCGGGCCGGGTCCTCCTCCCGGTGGTACTTCCAGACCAGGTCGTCGAAGTCGGCCCCGGTCAGGAACCGGAACCGGCCCAAGGTTTCCGCCCCCCGCTCGACCTCGGCCGGGTCGGCGGAGGCCAGTTGCTCCAGCGCCCGGTCCACCCGGGGCCGGACGTACCCCTGGGCGGCCCACGGCAGCCCGCACGCCAGAACGAACCCGACCACCGCCCACGCGGCCCGGCCGCGGCCGGCGGCAGCCCACGCCCGGCGGGCGGCCCGGGCGAACACCCAGGCCGTCCCGAACGGGGCCAGCCCGAACACCCCGATGCAGATGAACAGCCCGACGATGGTGAGCGGGATCATCACCAGCCCGAGGCCGAGGGCGAACACCGCCCCGCCGGCCAGCAGCCCGGCGAACAGCCCGGCCGGCCGCCCGACCACGTGCCACAGCACCATCGCCAGCATCCCGATCCCGGCCGCCGTGTACCCGGCCGTCGCGTACCGCCCGGGCCACCCGCCACCGGGGTCCCCGTTTCGGAACACGACCGGGTCGAAGTACAGGCAGCCGAGCGGCACGATCACGCCGAACAGCAGGTCGGTGCCGACCCGGGCGACCTTCACCACCCACGGGGGTAGCGGCGGGGGCCCGGGCGGCGGCTCGGGTTCGGGTGACGAAACCGGGTCGGGCGGGGGCACCCCGGGCAAGAACTCCCGGGCCTGCGGGCCGAGCGGCGGAGGGTCGGGGGGCAGGTCGGCGTCGGGACTCATCGGCGACCTCCTCGGCCGGGCGGCCCCGGCCGCCCGGCCGCGCCGGGAGCCAACAGGCTACCCGGTCCGAATCGGATTTGACAACACCCGGGGGGAGTGTATAGTACGGGCGTACAGTAACGTTCACGGTGTCCCAGGCGCGGGCGGCCGGGGCGGGAGGACGCCGAGCATGACCGGGTACGGTATTGCTCGGGCGGCGACGCAACCCCGATCCGGGTGTCGGGATCCGGCTGAGCAGGCGGCCGAGCACGACAGCCCGGCTGTGCTCGGCCGGTGAGAAAACGCAGGGAATCCCAGAGAAAAACTGATGCAGGCGGGATCGTGAAAAAACAGGGGGGGGAGGGGGGTTGGCATCCGGCTCGAAACCGTGGCCGGTTCCCAACCTGACGCCGACCCGGGGGTTGTGGCCGATGATCCGAAGCCGGGGCACGACCGGCCATGACCGGATCACGGCCACCGGCAACTTGACGGCCTGCGGCCGCGACCCCTATAAAACCAGTTCGACCTTCGCCGATCAACACCGCCCGAGACCGACCCCGGATGCCCGCCAAGAGCCTGCCGCTCGCCGAGAAGCCGGGGGTCCACGCCCCCGGCCCGCCCGAAGTCAAAGGGACGTTCGCGTTCGTCACCCTGGGCTGCCCGAAGAACACGGTGGACAGCGAGCGGATGCTGGGCAAGCTGGCCCAGGACGGGTACGCCTTGCAGCCGGACGCCGCCGGGGCGGATGTCGTCGTGGTCAACACCTGCGGGTTCATCGAGCCGGCCCGGCAGGAGTCGCTGGGGGTCATCCGGGAGATGCTGGGGCTGAAGGCGGCCGGGAAGGTCGGGGCGGTGGTGGTCGCCGGGTGCATGGCCGAGCGGCAGCGGGAAGTCCTGCTCGACCAAGTCCCCGAGGTGGACGGGATCGTCGGCGTCTTCGGCCGCGAGGACATCACGCGGGTGGTGGACGCGGCCCGCGGGATGACCGACCTGCGGGGCCTCGACCTGTTCCCGCCGGCCCCGGTCCGGGCCCTGGAGGACACGGCCCGGCTGCGGATCACGCCCCGCCACTTCGCCTACCTGAAGATCAGCGAGGGCTGCGACCGGCTCTGCACCTACTGTGCGATCCCGAAGATGCGGGGGAAGCACGTCACCAAGCCGATCGAGGAGGTGGTGCGGGAGGCCCGGGAGCTGGCCGCCGACGGGGTCCGGGAGCTGATCGTGGTGGCCCAGGACACGACGTACTACGGGTTCGACCTGTACGGCCGGCCCCGGCTGGCCGACCTCCTCCGCGAGCTGGACAAGGTGGACGGGATCGAGTGGGTCCGGGTCCTGTACGCCTACCCGGAACACTTCACCGGTGAGGTCATCGACGCCCTGGCGAACACGTCGAAGGTCATCCCGTACCTCGACATGCCCCTGCAGCACGTCAACGACCGGGTGCTGCGGCGGATGCTCCGGCGGGTGGACCGGGCGGCCACCGAGCGGCTGCTGGGGCGGTTGCGGAAGGGCATCCCGGACCTGGCCCTGCGGACCACCTTCATCGTCGGCTTCCCGGGCGAGACCGACGCCGAGTACGACGAGCTGCGGCGGTTCGTGGCCGACTGGGGGTTCGAGCGGCTGGGCGTCTTCCCGTACTCGCCCGAGCCGGGGACGCCGGCGATGAAGCTCGACGGCCACCTGCCCGAGGACGTGAAAGAGGCCCGGGTGGCGGGCATCATGGGGGAGCAGCAGGCGGTGGCCTTCCGGTGGGCGGCGGCCCAGGTCGGGCGGGACCACCCGGTGATCGTCGACGGCCCGGACCCGGAGTTCCCCGGCCACGCCCGCGGCCGGACGGTGGCCGACAGCCCGGACATCGACTGCGCCATCCGGGTGAAGGGGAAGGGGCTGCGGGCCGGCGACTTCGTGGCGGCGAAGGTGACGGCGGCCGACGGGTACGACCTGATCGGCCGGGCGGTCGGCCGGCCGTGGTAGCGGGCTGGGTGGCAGGGCCGCCGGACGATTCGGAATACCCGACAAGTTCTTCACAATTTTTTCCTTGCAGTCACACTTCGTTCCTGTCACAACTAAAAGTGACTCGAGCCAGAACGTTTCCCCGTTCGGTTCGCGCCCTCTTCCGGTTCGTTAGGTTGTGGTTCCGTGGCCCGTGACCCCCGGCCGTCGCACCGGCGGTTACCGAGCCACACCCCCGCCGGCCCGGTCGTCGACCGCGCCGGCCCCCCGTCGCCCGCTGGAGGACTCGCATGTCGTCGAAACGTCGGCCGGGGTTCACGCTGATCGAGCTGCTGGTGGTGATCGCCATCATCGCCATCCTGATCGGCCTCTTGCTGCCCGCGGTCCAGAAGGTCCGGGAGGCCGCCGCCCGGACCCAGTGTACGAACAACCTGAAGCAGATGGGCCTGGCCCTGCACAACCACCACGACTCGCTGGGCAAGTTCCCGGCCGGGGTCACCCTGGGCAAGTACCAGTCGACCGGGGCCGGGTGGTGGGGCGGCGGGAACGTCCCGCCGGTGTACGACAACCCGCCGAACGGGTGGGCCGACCCGACCACCTCGTACCCGGCCGACGGGTACTGGGGGTACCAGGTCCGGATCGCCCCGTACCTGGAGCAGGAGAACCTGGCCCGGGTGGTGACCACGGCCGGGCCGTTCGCCTGGCCGTGGTGGCTGCCGATCCCCGGGATGTCCGGGTCGAGCGGGTACGTGGTCAGCCAGAAGTTCAAGATCTACTCGTGCCCGTCGGACACCCGCGGGCTGCAGACGTGGACGGACGGGTCGCACGAGCACGCGCTGACCAGCTACATGGCGGTGGTCGGCCGGGACAGCTACAAGGAGACGATGCCCGGGACCGGGAACCCGACCGGGACCAGCGCCAAGCTGGCCGGCCAGGACGGGGTGCTGTACGTGAACTCGAAGGTCCAGATGACACACATCACCGACGGGACGTCGAACACCCTGCTGATCGGCGAGCGGCCGCCGGACTACACGACCGAGTACGGGTGGATGTGGGTGGCCTGGGGGTACGACGGGTACGGGTTCGG
Source organism: Gemmataceae bacterium (assembly GCA_019747685.1). Taxonomy (GTDB): domain Bacteria; phylum Planctomycetota; class Planctomycetia; order Gemmatales; family Gemmataceae; genus Urbifossiella. The sequence continues at coordinate 2,745 of JAIEQN010000902.1, read as the reverse complement.
GGCCGGCGACTGCCTGCTCGGGGTCCGGGAGCGGATCCCGACGGTCACCACCGACCCGGCCCTGTATCGGCCCGGCAACCCGAACAACCCGACGGACTGGAACCACTACTGGAGCCTCCACCCGGGCGGCGGGATGTGGCTGATGGCCGACGGGTCGGTCCGGTTCATCCCGTACTCGGCCGGGGCGGCGGTCGTCACCCAGGTCAACGGGATCAACGTCACGCTGCTGGAGGCCCTGGCCTCGCGGGCCGGGGGCGAGGTGTACAACGACAGCAACTGACGGCCCCGGCGGCCGGCCCCCCGGGGCCGGCCGCCCACCCCGGCCGGGACGGTCCCGGCCGGCCCCCGGTCGCGCGTGTGGAGTAACTGATGCGACGCCGGACCGTCGTGACAGCCCTCTTGATCTTCGCCCTGGGCCTGCCCCTCGCCGGCTGCGGCGGAACCGACAGCAAGGGCGACAACCCGGACAACCTGCCGTACAGCAAGGACGGCCCGCCGCAACGCGACGGGGCCCCGGCGGCGAAGCGGAAGCGGTAGCGGCACCGGCCGGGGCACTTCGGCCTCGTCAACCCCCGGCCGGAATTTTTTCCGATTTTCTTCTTGCATTCTCCAGCCCGGCCTGCTGGAGTGAATATTGGCCCACGTTCTGTTGACGACTCGTTTTCACGCTCGGTAACTCTCCCCGCCGGCCCGCCAGACTTCGGGCGGCCGGCGACGAACCCCACCACCCCAACCGGCGACCGCTCGGCGGACCGCCCGGCCGGAGTGGTGTCGGCTGCCACACGTCCGCGGCCCACCGGCCGGCGGACGGCTGCCCGTTTTCTTCCGTCCCTCGTCCGCACGGAGACGTACCGATGACGCCGGTCAAGCGGAGGCCCGGGTTCACCCTGATCGAGTTGTTGGTGGTGATCGCCATCATCGCCATCCTGATCGGGCTGCTCCTGCCGGCCGTCCAGAAGGTCCGGGACGCGGCCAGCCGGCTGCGGTGCCAAAACAACATGAAGCAGATCGGGCTGGCCCTGCACAACTACCACGACACCTACGGGAAGCTCCCGGCCGCGGTGTACAACTACCGGGTCAACAGCGGCACCATGGCCGACCCGACCCTGCTGGACGACCGGCTGTGGAAGAGCTGGATGGCCCAGATCCTGCCGTACATCGAGCAGGACCCGCTGCACCGGGACGTGCTAGCCAAGAACGCGGGGGCGGCCCCGGCCCCGATCACCAACCCGTACGCCTTCCCCCAGCCGAACAACTGGTACCCGTGGGACGACAGCAACCGGTTCGTCGCCATGGGCACCCCGCTGAGCGTTTACAAATGCACGTCCGACCAGAGGCAGGAGCTGGTGACGTACAGCGGGTCCCTGAAGGTCGCCCTGACCGGGTATCTGGCGGTGAGCGGGCCGGACTTCTGGTCCTGGTCGAAGACCCCGTCGCTCAGCTTCTTCGGGCGGGAGGCCCGGGGCATCCTGGTGGCCACCAACAAGTACGACCCGTCGATCTTCAACCGGGAGGTGCCGGTGTCGAACCGGGGGATCGCCATCACCCACATCACCGACGGGGCGAGCAACACCCTGATGGTCGGGGAGCGGCCGCCGTCGGCCGACCTGGTGTACGGCTGGTGGTTCGCCGGGGCCGGGTTCGAGGCGGCCGGGGCGACGGACGTGAACCTGGGGGTCCGGGAGATCAACGACCCGGCCCACAGCGGGTTCTCGGACTGCCCGGTCGGGCCGTACAACTTCCGGGCCGGGACCGTGAATAACCAGTGCGACATGTTCCACTTCTGGAGCTTCCACTCCGGCGGGAGCAACTTCGTGATGGGCGACGGGTCGGTCCGGTTCCTGGCGTACTCGACCACCGACCCGGTCATGCCGGCTATGTCCACCATCGCCGGTGGCGAGGTGTTCAACGCCCCCTGACCCCGGCCCACGAGGCGAGACCCGCCATGCTCCGACGGATCGTGCTGACCCCCGGCCGGGTGCTCGCGGCTGGGGTCCTGCTGGTCGCCCTGGCCACCGGCCCGGGTTGTGGCGACGGGTCGGCCGGTGCCCCGACCGGCCAGCCCACCCCGGCCGACGGCGAGGGCAAGACGCCGAAGGCGACGCCGAAGAGGATTTCTCGAACGCCGAAGTAGTGACCCGATGGCTCGCTAGGGCCTCGGTCCGGCGGCACCGGTCCGAGGTAGTGATGTAACTCGCCGGCCGGGGCCGCCAACTTTTTTGTGGCGGCCCCGGCCGAAACCCGAGGCCCGACGCCCCGGGTAGACCCGACGGAACTCGCGCTCGTAGTTTCGCTTCGGAAAATCCACTTCTGACCAAACCGGGGCGGGTCTCGCCGGCCGGCCGGTGCGGCATTTACCCGTTTGACAGAAAAAAGACGAAATCTCGGTGAAATCTGCTTGCCCCGGTCAACCTTACCGGTTAGTAGTGGTATAAGCTGACTTGTTCGGGCCGTTCCGGCCTATTCTCTCCCAGCGTCGGCCTGCCTCCACGCCGGGCGTGTGTCCGGCGGTGCTCTCATCCTGGTTTCCGTCGGCCGGGCGACCTAACCCCCGCCCGGCCCCCACCCCGACGACTGGGCGAGTTCGGGCCGTTACTGTCATCGTTCCAACCCGTTTTACTCGAAGGAGTCCCCCGATGAGCAGCGTCCGCACGCGGAACAACCGCGGGTTCACGCTGATCGAGCTGCTGGTGGTGATCGCCATCATCGCCATCCTGATCGGCCTGCTGCTGCCGGCGGTCCAGA
>JAIEQN010000171.1 GCA_019747685.1 Gemmataceae bacterium | reverse complement strand
CGCGGCCGCCCCGCCCGCGGTGGCCCCGCCGCCGGCCCCGAAGCGCACCGCCCCGCCGGTCGTCCCGGCCGGGCCGTGGGCCTCCGGGTTCCTCGACTCGAACGGCGTGAAGCTCCACTACGTCACCGCCGGCGACGGCCCGCTCGTCGTCCTCCTGCACGGCTTCCCCGACTTCCACTACACCTGGCGGGACCAGATTCCGGCCCTCAGCAAGCACTTCCGGGTGGTGGCCCTCGACCTCCGGGGGTACAACGGCAGCGACCAGCCGGCCGACGTGGACGACTACAAGGTCGACAAGCTGGTCGGCGACGTGGCCGCCGTCCTGGCCCACTTCAAGCAGGACAAGGCGGTCGTCGTCGGCCACGACTGGGGCGGGCTGATCGCCTGGCAGTTCGCCACCGCCCACCCGGAAAAGGTCGCCCGGCTGGTGATCCTCAACCTGCCCCACCCGAACGGCCTCGCCCGCGAGCTGGCCGCCAACCCGACCCAGCGGAAGAGCAGCGAGTACGCCCGGACCTTCCAGAAGCCGGAGGCGGCCGGGCTCGTCACCCCCGAACTGCTGGCCGGCTGGGTCAAGGAGCCGGACGCCCGCAAGGAGTACATCGCCGCCCTACGGCGGTCGTCGATGGAGGGGATGCTGAACTACTACAAGGCCAACTACCCCAGGCCGCCGTACAAGCCCGGGCCGGAGCTGCCGCCGGTCAAGTGCCCGGTGCTGATGATCCACGGGCTGGACGACCCGTACCTCTTGGCCGCCGGGCTGAACGACAACTGGAAGTGGGTGGCCAACGAGTTCACCCTGGTGACGATCCCCGGGGCCGGCCACTTCGTCCACCGGGACCGGCCGGAGCTGGTCACCCGGAAGATGGTCGGCTGGCTGACCGAGAAGTGACACCCGCTACCCGGAGACGGAAGACTGGGCCGCAGATGACGCAGACTCCGGCGCAGATAAAATCCGGATCGGAACAAAATCTTGATTTCTGATCCCGGCTTCATCTGCGCCGGAGTCTGCGTCATCTGCGGCCCAGTCTTTCCCCCTCATGATCCGCACGATCTTCTTCGACTTCGGGAACGTGGTCGCCTTCTTCGACCACGGCCGGGCCGTCCGGCGGTTCGCCCGGCACACGGCGATGGACCCGGTCGAGCTGGCCCTGGCCCTGTACGGCGGGCCGCTGGCCGACGACTACGAGTGCGGCAAGCGGCCGACCGAGGAATTCGTCCGCGAGGCGTTGCTGAACGGCCGGCTGTCGTGCGGCCCGGACGAGTTCCTGGCCGCGTACACCGACATCTTCTGGCCGAACCCGGAGGTCATCGACCTCCTACCGCGGCTGAAGGGTCGCTACCGGCTGGTCCTCGGGTCGAACACCAACGACGCCCACTACCTGCGGTACACGAAGGATTACGCCGACGCCCTCGGGCACTTCGACCACCTGGTCGTGTCGCACCACGCCGGGGCCAGGAAGCCGCACGCAGAGTTCTTCGAGTACGCCCTGCGGTTCGCCCGGGCCGAGCCGCACGAATGCGTCTTCGTCGACGACCTGCCGATCAACGTCGAGGCCGCCGAGAAGGCCGGCCTGTGCGGCGTGGTGTACACTCCGGACGGGTCGCTGCCCGCCCGGCTGCGGTCGGCCGGGGTGGGGATCGATAAGCTGTGAGGGCGGGTGGTGCTGGAGTACGCCGGGCACCGGCTGATCGGGTTCGACGACCACTCCTACCGGTGGGTGAGCGTCAAGCGGTTCGTCTGGGACGGCCGGGGTGACGACCGGGATGTCCTCGCCGCGTCGGTCGGCGACCGGCACTACCGCGACAGCTACCTCGCCCTGGACTCAGACGAGCAGGACTCGGGTGATGTCCACGGCCCGTACCGGGTCGCGGCCCTCGGCCCGGGGTCGTTCGAGCCGGTGACGCCGGGGCAGGCCGCCGGGGTGGTCGAGGAGTTCTGCCGGCTGCACGACAGTCCGCCGGCCCCCGTGGTCCGCCGGGCGATCGAGGCCGAGGTGCTGTCCCGGTTCCCGGATGCGTCGTGTTACCAGCTCCCGCCGCGGCCGGAGGCCGAGCACGACTGGAACTTCATCCTCATGGAGTTCCGGGAGGTGGTCGTCCTCTCCCGGAAAGCCGGTGAAGCCCTGCTCGTGGTAATGGCGATCGACTGACCGCCGGCCGGTGCAGCAGACCCTGTGAGGGAACCGATGGACATCCTGGAGCAGGCCGACCCGGAGCTGTTCGCCGCGGTCCGGTCGGAACGCGCCCGGCAACAAGACGGGCTGGAGCTGATCGCCAGCGAGAACTACGCCAGCCCGGCGGTGATGGCCGCCCAGGGGACGTGCCTGACCAACAAGTACGCCGAGGGCTACCCGGGCAAGCGGTACTACGGCGGGTGCGAGTTCGTGGACGTGGCCGAGACGCTGGCCCGGGACCGGCTCAAGCCGCTCTTCGGGGCCGACCACGCCAACGTCCAGCCGCACTCCGGTGCCCAGGCCAACATGGCCGTGTTCCTGGCTGCGTTACAGCCGGGCGAAACCATCATGGGCCTCGACCTGGCCCACGGCGGCCACCTGACCCACGGGATGCGGCTGAACTTCTCCGGCAAGTACTTCAACGTGGCCAGCTACGGGGTCCGCCAGGGTGACCACCGGATCGACTTCGACGAGATGGCCCGGAAGGCCCGGGAGCACAAGCCGAAGCTGGTCATCGCCGGGGCCAGCGCCTACCCCCGGCTGTACGACTTCGGCAAGTTCGCGGAAATCTGCGGCGAGGTCGGGGCGGTGTTGATGGTGGACATGGCCCACATCGCCGGGCTGGTCGCCGCCAAGCTGCACCCGGACCCGGTCCCGCACGCCGCGTTCGTCACCAGCACCACCCACAAGACCCTGCGGGGGCCGCGGGGCGGGTTCGTCCTGTGCCGCGCAGAGTGGGCCCAGAAGGTCGACTCGGCGGTTTTCCCCGGCGTCCAGGGCGGGCCGCTGATGCACGTCATCGCGGCGAAGGCCGTCGCCTTCCGGGAGGCCTTGCAGCCGGCCTTCCGGGAGTACGCCGGGCGGGTGATCGAGAACGCGAAGGTGCTGGCCGAGGAACTGGCCCGGGCCGGGTTCCCGGTCGTCTCCGGCGGGACCGACAACCACCTGATGCTGATCGACGTGACGGCCAAGGGCGTCTCCGGCAAGCAGGCCGAGCACGCCCTCGACCGGGCCGGCATCACCGTCAACAAGAACATGATCCCGTTCGACCCCCGCAAGCCGCTCGACCCGTCCGGCGTCCGGATCGGCACCCCGGCCATGACCACCCGGGGCCTCGGCCCGGCCGAGATGCGGCGGGTGGCCGGGTGGATCACCGAGGTGCTGACCCGCCCCGAGGACGCGGCCGTCCTCGACCGCGTCCGGGGCGGGGTGCGGGAGCTGTGCCGGCAGTTCCCGGCCCCCTCCGAACAGTAGGCAGTGGGCAGCCGGCAGTGGGCAGTTGACGGAGCAGACCGGGCCTTTTTCTTCTGCCCGCTGCCGGCTGCCCACTGCCCACTCCCGAAGGGAGAAGGACGTGGCCGGAGCGCTGGTCGTCTTCGGGCTGTGCGCCCTGCTACTGTTGCTGATCCCGCTCGTCCTCTACCTGCTGACCTACGTGTTCCGGCTGGCCTGCGCCCTGTCCGGGGTGCCCAAGCCGTCGGTCCTGGCCGCCACCGGGATCATCCTGGTCAACTTCGTGGCCGACGCCGTCGCCCTGACCATCCTGGAGGCGGTGGTCCGGTCCGGGGGAGAGGCGGCCGGGCTAGACCGGTGGGAGTCGGTCATCATCACCCGGCTGCTCGACCTGCCGGTCGACCTGGTGATCTCGTCCGCCGTCCACGCCGGGCTGATGGGCATCCGGTTCGGCAAGGGCTTGGAAATCTGGTTCGTCCAGCGGCTGATCCAGCTCGGCATCGCCACCGCCATCGGGCTGGTCGCCCTGATCGTCTACCTGGCCGGGGCGTAGCCGGTGCCCGTCTACTTCGCCACCTGCGGGCGGGGGCTGGAGCCGGTCCTGGCCCGGGAGCTGGCCGCCGTCGGGGCGGCCGACATCGCCCCCGGCCGGGGCGGCGTCACCTTCCGCGGCGGCCCGGCCCTCCTGTACCGCGCCAACCTCTGGCTCCGCACCGCCGTCCGGGTCCTCCGGCCCGTGCTGGAAGCCACGGTCCGCTCGCCGGACGAACTCTACGACGCCGTCCGGGCGGTCGACTGGGCCGAGTTCCTGACCCCCGACCACACCCTCGCGGTCGACTGCAACGTCCGCGACTCGGCCCTCACCCACTCCCAGTACGCCGCCCGGCGGGTGAAGGACGCGATCTGCGACCAGTTCCGGGACCGGCTCGGCGTCCGCCCGAGCGTCGACCCGGACCGGCCGATGGTCGGGCTGAACCTGCACGTCGGCCGGGACCGAGCGACGCTCAGCCTGGACAGCTCGTGGGACTCGCTGCATAAACGCGGCTACCGGCCGGTGCAGACGAAGGCCCCGCTGAACGAGGCGCTGGCCGCCGGGCTGCTCCTCCATGCCGGGTGGGACCGGGACACGCCCCTGATCGACCCCCTGTGCGGGTCCGGGACCTTTCTGATCGAGGGGTCTTGGATCGCCCTGAACCGGCCGCCCGGCCTGACCCGCGAGTGGTTCGGGTTCCAGGGCTGGCCGGACTTCGACCGCCGGCTGTGGGCGGAGATGAGACAGGACGCCCGGGAGCGGATGTTGAAGAACCTGCCGGCCACCGTCGCCGGGTCCGACATCCGGGCCGACGCGGTGGCCTTCACCCAGTCCAACGCCCGGGCCGCCGGAGTCGGTCACCTCCTGCGGTTCGTCCGGATGGACGCGGCCGACGCCCGCCCGCCGGCCGGGCCGCCGGGAACGGTGGTGTGCAACCCGCCCTACGGCGAGCGGCTGGGCGACGAGCGGGAGCTGGCCGGGCTGTACCGGACGTTGGGCGAGGTGTTCGGCCGGCACTGGCGGGGCTGGCGGGTGCTCGTGTTCACCGGGAACGAGTGGCTTGCCCGGCAGGTGGGGCTGCCGGTGGTCGCCGCCGACCCGTTCTTCAACGGGAAGATTCCGTGCCGGCTGTGGGAGTTCGGTACGGGCGAGTAAAGACGAAGACTGGCCCGCAGATGACGCAGATCGGAGGACGCAGAAGAACGCTGATCAGACAAAATCATGAATTGAAATTAACTTCGATATTATTCTTATCTGCGTTCTTCTGCGTCCTCCGATCTGCGTCATCTGCGGGCCAGTCTTCATTCTTCAAATAGCGCCCCGACGAAGGCGTCCGGGTCGAACGGCTCCAGGTCCTCGACCCCCTCCCCGACCCCGACGTACTTGACCGGCAGGCCGAGCTTCTGCTTGATGGCGAACACCGCCCCGCCCTTGCTCGACCCGTCGAGCTTGCTCAGGATGATCCCGGAGCACTTGACCGACTTGGAGAACTGCTCGGCCTGGGTGACGGCGTTCTGCCCGGTGCTGGCGTCGATGACCAGCAGGACCTCGTGCGGGGCCCCCGGGACCTGCCGGGTCACGACCTTGTGAATCTTCTCCAGCTCCCGCATCAGGTGGGTCTGGGTGTGGAGCCGGCCGGCGGTGTCGACGATCAGCACGTCGAAGCCTCGCGCCTTGGCCTTCTCGCAGGCGTCGTGGGCGACGGCCGCCGGGTCGGCGTTCTGCCCCTGCTTGACGATGTCGCAGCCGATCCGCCCGGCCCAGACGGTCAGTTGCTCGACGGCCGCCGCCCGGAACGTGTCGCAGGCGGCCACCAGCACCTTCCTGCCGTCCGACTGGAGCCGCTTGGCCAGTTTGGCGATGCTGGTCGTCTTGCCCGACCCGTTGACCCCGGCGACCATCACCACCGTCGGGCCGGCCGGGGCGTAGGCGATCCCCGGGGTCGGGGCGGCGAGGAGGTCCCGCAGCTCCTTCCGGACGAACGCCTGGACCTCGTCCCCGACCTCCTTGTCCCGGAACCCCTGGCGGACCCGGTCGACGATGGTGGCCGTGGCCTGGGTGCCGACGTCGGCCAGGTAGAGCCGCTGTTCGAGCTGGTCGAGGAACGCCTGGTCGACCGTCCCCTTGCCCCGGAGTAGGTCGAACACCCCGCCGAAGGCCCGGCGGGTGTTGGCCAGGCCCCGCTTGATCCCGCCGAAGAACCGCCCGAACACCATGACCGCCCCCGGTAACGCGATGCGTGAGCGGGTATTGTACCGGCTGCCCGGGCCGGGCCACCGGCCGGATCGCCGGAACGGTTGTCGGTCAGACATGGTTCATTGGTTCGGCCGTAGGGTGTGCGGGTTGCCGAACCAAACCAATGAGCGCCGGGGGCCGGCCGCCGTTGCACCGGCCGGGGCGAAGTTCTATCATCCACCTCATCCGCCGGTTGTAGCGGCCGTGCCGGTTCCGCCGGCGGCCGCACAGCCCGCCACCCCGCGGACCGGAGCCGGGATGAACGCCGAGCACGAGAAGGAACTGGAGACGAACAGCCTGGCCGACTGGCTCGGCCGGACCTGGACCCGGTTCAAGCAGGGCAAGCTGATCAGCTACCCGGTGATGGCCCTGTTGCTGCTGCTGGTGGCCGGGGTGATCCTGTTCGTGTACATCCGGTCGGCCCAGGCGTCGGCCGAGTCCCAGGCGTGGGTGGCCCTGGAGGGGGCGAACACCGACGGGGCGCTGGAGGACCTGGCCCGGCGGTACCCCGACAGCACGGTCGGGCGGGTGGCCGAGTTCCACCGGGCCCGGAACCTGCTCGGGCCGGAGGGGATCGACCGGCTGGTCACCCGGGACGAGGCCGAGCGGAAGAAGGCCCTGGCGAACATCGACACCGCCCGGGACCAGATGACCAAGCTGGCCGAGGCGTTCGGCGACCGCGAGCCGGCCCTGCGGGCCGAGTGCTACCTCGGGCTGGTCAAGGCCGAGGCCGCCCTGATCGGGATCAACAAGGCCGGGGCGAGCGACGAGTACCGGGGGAGCGTGGACCGGCTGACCGAGTACCTGGACAAGCTGGCGAAGGCGGCCGAGGGGACCCCGTGGGGGGACGAGGCGGCGAAGCTCTCGGAGAAGCTCCGGGCGGCCGACCCGAAGGCCCGGGAGGAGCTGGTGGCGGTCCAGCGGAGCCTGTACAACACGGCCCTCCTGCCGGGGCCGCCCGGGACCGGCCCGCTCCCGCCGGCGGGCGACCTGCCGGGCCTCGGGGGCATCCCCGGGTTCCCCGGCCCGGCCGCCCCGCCCTCGAACGCCCCGGCCGTCACCCCGG